>CAZWTI010000442.1:0-3139 GCA_964637065.1 uncultured Puniceicoccaceae bacterium | reverse complement strand
TGATCACCTTGACCGGTGATGCCTCCGTGACGCACGAGGCGGCGACCGTCTACTCGGACGCCGGAGCGACCTGGACTGACTCGGTGGACGGGAACGGGACCCTGGATGCGAACGGTACGGTGAACGAAAATGCCCCCGGCGCCTACGTCCTGACCTACTCGAAGACCGAAGCCGCGGGGAACTCGGCGACGCAGGTGACCCGCGCGGTAACGGTGCAGGACACGACGAAGCCGGTGATCACCTTGACCGGGGCTGCCTCCGTGACGCACGAGGCGGCGACGGCCTACTCGGACGGCGGGGCGACCTGGACTGACACCTTGGACGGGAACGGGACCCTGGATGCGAACGGGACGGTGAACGCAAATGCCCCCGGAACCTACGTCCTGAGCTATTCGAAGACGGACGCGGCGGGTAACTCGGCGACGCAGGTGACCCGCTCGGTGACCGTGCGGGACACGACGAAGCCCATGATCGCTTTGACCGGAGATGCGACCGTGCCGCACGAGGCGGAGACCGCCTACTCGGACGCGGGAGCCGTCTGGACTGACACCCTGGACGGGAACGGGACCCTGGATGCGAACGGTACGGTGAACGCGAACGCTCCGGGGGCCTACGTCCTGACCTTTGACTTGAACGACGCCGCGGGGAACGCGGCGACGCAGGTGCCACGCTCGGTGCCCGTGCGGGACACGACGAAGCCCGTGATCACGCTCGAGGGCAACGCCACGATTCGGCATCGCGTGTGGCGCGCCTACTTGGATCCCGGAGCCCGGTCGAACGATAGCCTGGACGGCAACCTGACGGGGAACGTCTCCACAACCAACCCGGTGGACGTCGACCAACCGGGAAGTTACGAGATACGCTACGAGGTGAGCGACGCGGCGGACAACGCGGCGGACGTTGTGACTCGCGAGGTGATCGTGTTCAACGACGCCCCGACCGACTTGCTGCTGACGAACGCCTCGGTGGAGGAGAACTTCGCCGCCGGCGCTCTCGTGGGCGTGTTCTCGACGGCGGATCCCGACGATGCGGACGGCTCCAGGGGGTACGTCTACGCCAAGGTGTCGGGAGATGGATTTTCGGTGGACGCGAACGGGACCTTGCGGACTTCCTCCGTCCTCGACTTCGAGACGGCTGCCTCCCACGAGATTCGGGTGAGGACCACGGACGAGTTCGGGGCGTCCCTGGAAAAGACTTTCGTCCTGTCCGTGATCGACGCCTTCGTCCCCGGGGTGGAGACCTCGCCCGCGACGGGGTCGACGGGAACCTCGTCCACGCTCAACGGCTCGATTGCCGACGCGGGCGACTCGCAGGGGGTGACCGAGCGCGGGTTCGTCCTCGCTCGCGTTCCCGACCCGGAGGCCGCCGATTCCGGCGGCGTGACCCTGCCTGCCGGCTCGGGCGGCGGCGTCTTCGCGGTCACGGCCACGGGACTGAGGCCCGGACGAGCTTATTATTTCAAGGCCTACGCCCGCAACGCCGAGGGCGTGAACTACGGCCCGCAGGAACGATTCGAGACCCCGCAGGAGCGCTCCCCCGCCTTGTGGTCGGACGCCGCCTCCGCAACGGGGAACTGGCGGACTTCGGACTGGTTCGGGACCCTTTGCCTGACGGACACGCCGTGGCTGTATCACGCGGAGCTGGGCTGGTTGTACGCGAGCGGGACGGAGGTCTCGAGCGTCTGGCTGTGGAGCGAGTCGCTGGGGTGGGCCTGGACGGGCAAGGGCGTCTTCCCGTACCTGTACCGCGACGCGGACTCGGGTTGGTATCACTGGAACGGCACGGCGAGGGGTCGTTCGCTGTACTATCGCTACGGGGATTCCCAATGGATCGACTTTCCGTTGACGGGCGACGCGGGGGCTTACGAATGAACTCTTCAATCCATAGCGTCCGAGTCTCGTCCGTCCTGCATGCGGCCTTGGCGGGCGTCTTGATCTTCCTGCCGTCCTTCGCGAACCTCCTTGGCCAGGGGGCGGATCCCGCTCCCGCGAAAGAGGTCGTCTCGAAGGGCGTCGTGCTGATCGCGGCCAAGGAGGGGACGACCAAGTTCAGCAAGGCGGGCAAGCCCTTGCCCGCCGAGACCACGAAGCCGAACGACGCCCTCGGGGAGGGTGTCCTCATCGAGACGGGAGCCGACGGCAAGGTGACGCTGCTGTTCTCCAACGGGACGGTTTCCACGGTGGGTCCCTCGACCAAGATCGGCCTGAAGGAGTTCTCGCAGGAGAAGTTCGATGCCGCGGGTCGCTCGATGGGCCAGTTGGAGGAGGAGCCGAGCCTGTCGAACGTCAAACTGTCGCTGGACTTCGGCACCCTCATCGTGGGGACTAAGAAGCTGAACAAGGAATCGAGTTTCGCGATCGAGTCCCCTGCAGGCACGGCGGGAATCCGGGGAACGCAGTTTCAGGTGGCCCAGCCAGCGGGAGGCGGCTTTTCGCTGGACGTGGCGGAATCGACGGTGGCCTTCACGCCGAAGGGGGCGGCCAACCCCGTCCCCGTGAACACGGGCAACGGCCTCGACGTGGCGGCGGCGGGCGGAGCGATCGCCCCGCGCCCGATCAAGCCCGCGGTGGCCCAGGTCATAACGCAGACGAATGCGGGCGCCTTCGCCCTCACGGCGAACGTTTCCCTGAACGTGGTCTCGGCCAAGATGGAGGAGGCCGGGGCCGAGGGAGGAGCCGATTCCGAAGAAGGCGGTGAAGACGGCGGCGACGAGGGTGGCGAGGAAGGCGGTGACGAAGGCGGCGACTCGGGCGGGGCCGAAGCCGCCCCCGCGGCGGAGAGTCCGCCCGTGGACAACGCCCAGGTACTGGAAAACAACCCCGAGGTGAAGGAAGGTCGCAAGGAGGGGAAGATCGACGAGCGGACCAAGCTCGTCCTCGCCTTGGAACTCTCCCAGGAACAGTCCGGCCGCTACTACGCTTATCCCGAGGAGGTGCAGAATGCCCTCCTCCCGGAGATTCCCGAGGTGGCCCAGCGCCTGCTCGACCTCAATCCGCCCGACGAGGAGATCATGCGCTACTTCGGTTATGCCGAGGACACTCGGTCGAAGGCCCTGTCCCTCCTCCCGGACGTTCCCGGGGATCACCTCGCGACCATGCTCGCCCACGCATTCTCGGAGCGACAGCTTCTCGACTTGCTC
>CAZWTI010000441.1:0-4398 GCA_964637065.1 uncultured Puniceicoccaceae bacterium | reverse complement strand
GTTGGGGATGTCGCCCGAATAGGAGTAGGTGGTCCCGGAGCTGCGAGCCATTATGGTAAGGTTGCGGGGGGTGCTCCCATCCCCGGTTATGTTGGCCACGGTGCCGTAGGTTACGTCGTCGAGCATACTGACGATAGTGTCGCCGGTGTTGGCCAGGTTGCGGGCCGTGTCGTCCCGGTAGGCGACGGTGGCCGTGCGTTTGGTATTGCCGTCGAGGCCTCCTATGGTGTTGCTTCCCCCAGTTCCGATTTCCACGGCGGAATAGGCGGCCGTGTCGTTGGGTAGTTCGTACTCTAGAGTGAATAGGGCGGCGCTGCCATGGGTCGGATCGTGAAGGAAGACCTCGACATTATTCCCACCAGTATTATCTCTCGGACTCCACTTCCAAGTAGAATCTGCACTCGCGATGGTGTTGTATCGCGCCTGTTTGCCGTTCGAGGCAAGGTCGGACTGTTGGCCGCCGATCGTGTCTTGGGACCCACTGGTCGTATCCACGTCGTAGAAGCGGATGGCGAGGAAGTTGTCGCCCTGTGAAGATACGCCCGCGTCGAGCTTGGTAAGAATCTGATCCAAGGTCGCGCCACTGTACGGATTGGTGTCAACCCTGCGGTAGCCGGGAGTGTCATCCCAAGAGTTTGCCCCAGTTCCGGGAGGTGTGCCTGCTGCACCGGGATAAGCAGATGTCGGAAAGGTCACGGCATCCCGATACGCATTTCCTGTGTCAACGTCGGTATAGTTCGTGATAGGAAAAAACTGGCCTAATTCATTTTCTCCCAAATCAACTTTGTTCCCAGTACCGGGTGATAAGAGCGCTACTGAAGTATCATAATCGTCAGTCCGCATTCCGATCGTCGTAGTGGAGGTGAGAGGAATCCAATAATTGCCTTTGAACAAGTCGCCTGCAGTGGCGGAGGGGGTGCCGGCGGCATCGGAAGCGAAATCCCCGAGCTCGACGTAATCGCCCTTACTGGTTCGGGTGCTGTCTCCGACGCCAGCGTAAATATCCTTGGCCAACTTCGCGGCAGCGGCACCAACTGCATTTAGTCCATACAACTCCATGGGGCTCGCCGGAAAAGCATCAAGATCCCCAGTTCCCCAATATACAGTTGTGGTATCAGCAGCGTTCGCCTTGGGCGAGACAAGGTGGAGAATACCCAACGTCAAGGTGAGTCCGGACAACAAAGATGTCCATCCCGTTGCGCGTACCTTGCGCAAAAAGCTGACACGAAAACCGACGAACCGTCCGTTTTCGGTGCGTTTGTTATAAGCGGGCATATTTTTAGGCTTAACTTAAGAAACCCCGAATCCTTGCCTGCGGCAAACTTCTTTTGCTTTTTTTTGTGGAGCACTGACTTGCTTGACCTGAGGCAAGGAGGAAGCGGGCCGACCGGAGGGAAAATAAATGCCTTCTCTAGGAAGGATCAACGGCGAGAGGCAAAAAAGAAGGTTACCTGTCTAAGGGTCAGCGTCGGTTTTTTTGCAGAAAAAGTGAGCCACTTGAATGATTACCTGAATTCCCACAAATTCAACTTGTCGGAACCCGGAGAAAAGGCTCTTGGGTATGTGAAAGAGGATAGAAAAAATTTCCCATTTATTTATTCTCGCGCGTAAGGCGAATTTAAAGGTTAATCGCACTTGCATTGGGCGCGAGAAACCTCGTATATTGTTGGACGTCTAAGCAAACCATCCATGCTTGAATCCAGCCACATCGAAGCGCCGCCCTGCCCATTACCGGCGGCAGCCTCGAAAAACAGGACCTGATGAGGGGAGTTCATCCAAGGCAAAGGCGAAGCCTTAGCTTCGCCAAGTTTCACTTGGCACGCTCCTGTGCCTTCGCGTGCGTGTTGGCGGGTTTGGGCAGCGGACTTGGGGCGGCGGATTCGCAATTGGTCATCCACTGGAAGAGTTCCACCGATCCCGCAGCCACAGACCTGCTGAAGGATCGGAACGGCAACTTGCTAGATCGCGGGTTGCCCGCAAACAGGGATGGGTATCTGGTTACGCTGGGCTACTTCAAGGAAGCCAACGCGGCGGGGACGGACTCCGACATGTTCAAGGGAGATTGGGTACCGCTCACCTCTGGGACCTCGATGGGAGATTCGAGCAGCGGCTATGGCTACGGGAACGGTATGTTCTCGTTCACGACGGTCTTCACCGTGGGCACCGACGTCGTACTGGTCTATCCCTACGAGCTTGCAGGCTACGAGGTAAAGGCTCCCGAGATAGTGACGAGCAACCTGCCACCGCCCGGACACCCCGTCGCCATTCGCTTTTACGACCGCAGCGTGGCCGACGTCTCGGCCAAGTACAACACGGTGACAGATCGCGACTGGAAGTGGCCCGCCATTTCCAGCGGCATCCCCGTAAACCTGTACCTTAAGAGTTCAAGCAGTACCCCGCCCGCAACCTCGAAGTGGAAATACGGGAGTCTCTTCGAGGATGCCAACAATCCCTTCAAAACCAGCCTGGGCACCTTGGCGACGCTGACGGTGACCGCCAGCTCGGGCGGAACCGTGACGAACGTGAACGGCACCTACAACTATGGACAGAGCGTAACCATCCAGGCGACGCCCGACCAACACAAGGAATTCGTTCGCTGGGAGGGTGAAGGCGTGGCCGAACCCAACTTCCAGACCACCACGGTATCGATGACGAATCCCCGCTCTCTGCAAGCCGTCTTCAGGGACGCCCACTACGACGTGACGCTGACAACGAGCGGCGGCGGCGAACTGACGGGAGCGGGCTCATTTCCCCACGGCTCCACGCCGACGATCACGGCCTCGCCCCAGACGGGATACGAATTCGTGGGTTGGCAGGGAACGGCAGGCGCCGCGGAAGGGCTGGTGAACGCGAATCTAGCGACAGCGACCCTCCAGTCGCTTGACCGCGACCGCTCCTACGTAGCCGTCTTTCACCCGAAGCAGTACGTTCCCGAGGACATCGATGTGAACGCCACGGCGGGTGGCAACGTGGAACTGCAAACGGGGCCCTACGTCCACTTTTCCCAGTACTACCTAAAGGCACTGCCTTGGAGGGGCCACTCCTTCACGGGTTGGACGAGCGAGTCGAATTCCACGGCAGACTTGTCCGGCGTCAACGACTTGAACGCCACCCTCACGGTTTCCGGTCCCGCCAAGTTCACCGCCAACTTCCAAGAAAACCAGTACAAATTGACGGTGACCAGCAACAAGGGGGGAACCGCCACGCCAGCTTCGACGGGAACTCACCTTTACTCAGCTCAAATCCCCGTACAAGCGGCTCTCGGAACAGGATACGAGTTTTCCCACTGGTCCGGAGACACCGCAACCCTGACCGATTCCTTCGCCGCTTCCACGGATGCCAACATGTCGGTAAAGGCGGGCGACGTCTCGCTACAAGCGAACTTTTCCCCCATCACCTATGCCGTCGAGGCCAATGCGACGGCGAACGGATCGGTTTCCCTTGCCAACGGTCCGTATGAGCATTTCGGGGTATATTCCATCAGTGCCACTCCACAGGCAGGTTACGTCTTCACGGGTTGGCAGGGAAATACAAACTCGATCCAGAGTCTGCTCGACTCCAGCGCAGCCTCCACGCATCTGGTCGTTACAGGACCAGCCAGCCTGACAGCGACCTTCTCGCTTGGGAGCTTCACGCTTTCGGTATCGGCGGGAACGGGCGGGAGCGTCCAGGGCGGGGGCACCTTCCGTTCTGATGAAACGCCTTCCATATCCGCCACTCCGGCCACCGGTTACAAGTTCTCTCACTGGAGCGTGGACGTGGAGACCTTGAACGACATAGCCGCCGGTTCCACCACGGTCGACATGGCAAAACTTGGTCGCAACGTCCAGTTAACCGCCAATTTCGCACTCAAGACTCATGCCGTCACGGCCTCCGTTTCCGGAGCGGGCGAAGTGAACGGCACGCAGTCCTTTTCGCACACCTTTGTCCACTTTAGTCAAGCCTCGCTCCTAGCCAAGCCGGCGGCGGGTTGGAGCTTCGACCAATGGTCTTGGAGCGGCTCGGCCAACATTGCCAACCCTACCCTATCCGCGGCTTCTTTCCCGGTCACGGGAACAGCAAGCCTGACCGCCAAATTCGCCAAGAACTCATACAAGCTCTCCCTCGGACAGGTAGCTAACGGAGACGCCAACGGAAGCGGCTCCTTCTTGTTCGACTCCAACGCATCCATCGCCGCAACTCCTCATGACGGATACGCTTTCTCCAATTGGTCCGGTGACGTGGGCACCCTCTCGGACGTCAACTCCTCGATCGCAATCGTTCGAATCCCCGATCGCAACATAACCCTGACGCCAAACTTCGATCCCCTCGATCTAGAGGCCGTTGCAAGCGTGAGTGGCAAAGGAAGCGTTTCCGGCGGCGGTTCTTTCCCGTACGGCACGAGCGTGACCGTCTCGG
>CAZWTI010000440.1:0-6511 GCA_964637065.1 uncultured Puniceicoccaceae bacterium | reverse complement strand
GCTATGTTTGAAGCCCGTCGCAAGGCCATTGAGGATGAAGTCGGGATAAAACCCAAGGCAAGCGACGACGGAGACATTGGAGAAGGTGTCGAGACTGCCGAACCTCAGCCTTTCGAACCCGAACCCGCTGTTCCTGAGATTTCCGGACCTGAAGAAACAAACCCACCTGTGCCTGCGTTGCCCGTGCCCGGCGGATCTCCCTCACCTTCTCCCTTCCCTGGTGGCGTAGCCCCAGATGGTGGTCTGCCGCCTCTTCCCGGAGCGGTTGACAAACCTGGAGCCCCTTCGCCTTTCCCCCCGCTTCCCGGCGGCATGCAGACGGAACCCGCCCCATCGAATGGTGGTCTTCCACCCTTGCCCGGTGGTGATGATGCCGCCGCTCCTCCCGCACCCTTCACCCCTTTGCCCAATCCCTAGAGCATGCGGAAGTTTTCGCGTATTTTAAATTGGCTCACGCTCAGCATCTCCATAGCGGGATTGGTGATCGTGCTGCTTCTTTGGCTGCGGGGTAACGAGGCTTCCACAAAGTTGAGTTCTCTTAACGAGCAGTACGCCCAGTTGGAAAAGAACGCAGCTGATCAAAACAAGACCCAGCAAGCCGACTTGGCGCGAGCAAAGCGCAAAAACGAAGCGATTCTAAAAGAAATCAGCACAATCAAGCAGGATACCGCCTCCAAAGAGGGCAAAATTGTCACAGAGGAGTCCGACCTGCAGACTGCTCAGGACAAGCTCGCCCAAGCCGAAGAGGACAATCACAAGGGGAACCTAGGCATAGAGGCTTTGAAGAAAGAAATCGAGCATACCCAACGGGAAGTCACTCGACTTGAAGTCGCTAACCCAACCACTGCTACCGAACTGGAAGGCATTCGTGACCTTATCAAGGGGGAGCGTCTACGGGGTGAGGGTATTCGAGGCAAGTTGGCCGATTACGCTGATGAGACACGCACTTTGGATCATCACTACAAAAGCATCTTGGTCGCCCTTGAAAAGGATTTAAAGGAACGCCCATGGATCGAGCGTGGCGAAACTCTCAGCACCCGTATTCAAGACCTGAACATCAATGCCGGCGTGCTCATGCTTCCTCTAGGGAGCAACGATGGATTAGAGAACGATATGCGTTTCCTAGTCACTGGGAACGGGAAGCAACTTTGTCGAATCTTGGTCAAGGAAACGGGTTTGTCTCACAGTGTCGCAATGATCATTCCAATGTTTGGCCGCATTGGTCGTCTCCAAGAAAACCAGACCGTTGAAATCACAAATCTCTAGATTGTTTGCCTGGGGACTTGCCGCCTTGGTGGGCGGTGCCTTTGCGGTAGTGCCGGGTATCGTGAGCGTAAGGGAAGAGCGCAGGGACGAACGTCAGCGCAACATCATTGCCCTCGAGGAGAAAATGGCTCGTGATGAAAACGCTTCCAAGCTCGCCATTGCTGCAATTCTCCGTGAGACCACCGGTCATCGCCAAGTTAAGGATGAGGCCGAAACTTCCTTCAAAGAATCGGAGGAAAAACTCGAATTCCTCAAAAAGGAACAAGATGAGGTGAGTACCAAAATTGAGGAGGCTGCAGAGAAAGAAACTGAATTGGGTCAGGTACGCCTTGATGTCCAAACCCAACTTGCCGCCACCAAGACCAATCTCGAACCTCTACAGAGAAATGCTGAAGAACTTGCTGTACAGAGGAAGGCTATTGAGCAAGAACTGAATGGTGTTCGCGCAACAACCCAAACGCTTCAGTCTCAACTCGACAAGCTTACCGACCAACGTGAGGGAATCCTTGTTGATTTTCGGGAACGGGAAAAGTTCTACCGTGAAACCATCAAGACTCCCCCGTGGTTTTATTATGGGGACAAGCTCAATCTCGCGGTGACTAATGCCAGACCTTCGGGTGTGGGAGTCTTTTTGCCAATTGGTTTCCAGAATGGCATAAAAAAAGGAATGGAGTTTCTTGTGCGGCGTATCGACCCGACCGCTCTCAGTCGTCGTTCCCGTCGATTGCGAGCAACTCTTGTGCAGTCGAACTATTGCTTTGCCGAGGAAATCGCTGGTTTTGGTGAACCCAGCCTCTTCCTTCGAGCGAACGAAAAACTCGAAATCGAACGTTCCGGAGAAACTGTTCGCAATTCTGATGTGCCAAAAGGCAGCGATTCGGAAAAGAAACCTGTATCGCAGGAGCTACCACCCGAAAAGATTTCCGGGTCTTGAACCTCAGAATTAACCTTGGCTCTAATGCTTGCCGTAACTTTTCACTTGCCACTGCCCCCTGCACCGTAAGACTTTACCCCACATGGACCCCCAGCCCGATTCCAAGGGTCTACCGCCCGACACAAAAGAAATCTTCGACGTGCAGGAAGAAGCCAAAGGAAATTCCGACGAGGAAATTGCTGATCTTATGGCAGACCCTGAAGTCGTTGAGTCGGGTGGTGAAACCACCGATGATGATGAAGGCGGAGTCGAAGGAATCATCCCACCAACCGTCGATAGTGAAGAAGGAGTAGAATCCGAGGAGGAACCTTTTTCGATGGACGACTTCGAGGAAGGCTTCTCTGACGGGGACAACGGTCACGATGTCGATGCGGAGGAGCCGGAGCATTCCGAACCCGAACCCGTTTACGACGTACCTTCCGAAACCGTACCTGCCGTCTCTGCTGATGAAGGCGACGTGGCCAAGTTTCGGCGTACTCTTGCTAACCTTGCTGTACAAGCTGAACTGGACCGCATCGCATTCCTTAGGGAAAACCTCGCCAAGAACGGTGATCCCGTTCCTTCATTGGAGGAGATTGCTGCTGACGTGAAAGGGGAAAAACTACTTTTTCCCGAGGGAGACTGCGACCTTTACGGACGTCGTCCTAATACTCGCTTGGAAGGATGGAAGATCGGTCTTGCGTTTGGCGTTCCCCGCCGAGCAAAGCGTTTTACCAAGGGTTGATAATAATTTGACGTCCCTGATGCCTGGTCTGGCGGGTTGTCAATCCGACTAGAGGCATAAAGGTCATCCGCCCCTATGCCGGATTATTCTATCATCATCCCCGCTTTTGATGAGGAAGCTTTCTTGGCCGATACGATTCGTAGCCTTCGCGATGGAATGGAAAGAATGTCCACCCTCAAGGGAGAAATTGTCGTTGTTGACAACAATTCCCGGGATCGAACGGCTTCAATCGCTCTTTCTGTCGGAGCACGAGTCGTCTTCGAACCTGTCAACCAAATATCCCGCGCCCGCAATGCCGGTGCCCGTGAGGCCAAGGGGAAATATTTTCTCTTCGTCGATGCCGACACCAAAGTACATCCGAGACTCCTCTCACGAACCTTGAAGACCTTGCATGAGGAGAAAGTTGGAGCAGGCGGATCAACCATTCGTTTTGATGACGATTTCCCTGAAGCCGTTTCCTCTGCTCACCTTATTGAGAGATGGAATTTTCTTTCTCTCAAATTTCGTATGGCGGCCGGCAGCTTTTTATTTTGTCTAAGTGAGGCATTTGAAAATGTAGGCGGTTTCTCAGAGAAGGTTTTTGCGGGTGAAGAAATCTTTTTGTCATTTGCTTTGAAGCGTTGGTGCAGGCGAAATAATCGTGATTTCCGAATTCTTGATGAAGCCCCTGTGGTGACTTCCTCACGCAAGCTTGCCTGGTATTCCAAAGGCCGTCTGTACGCAGTAGTCTTGCTTCCTATTCTCTGTCCGTTTTTGCTTCGTTCCAAACGCTTCTGCCGTTTTTGGTACGAACGGCCAAAATCGTACTCGGCAAACTGACTTGGGGCTACTCCATGGGGTATCGCAAGCCCCATTGGGCTCGTATGCCGTCCATGGTTTCCAAGATTGAGACGCTTTCGTCGAGAGGCATTATCTGGCTTTCCGTCTTCCCTTCTCTAAGCAGATTCATAAAAGCTTTTGCCTCGTAGTTGAAACCGTTTCCCTCGAAAGGGAAGGAGAAATGTTCCGCCGATCCATCAGTTCGAGTTACAACTAGTTCTTGGGGCCGCCAACACTGCTTCATGATGCGAAGACTTCCCTCAGTA
This sequence comes from uncultured Puniceicoccaceae bacterium, assembly GCA_964637065.1. Classification (GTDB taxonomy): domain Bacteria; phylum Verrucomicrobiota; class Verrucomicrobiia; order Opitutales; family Seribacteraceae. The sequence goes on along the minus strand of CAZWTI010000440.1, from coordinate 2,502 downwards.
CCCGAAAGTAGAGCTTCCTGCGAGGTTTCCGCTTGAATCGACGAGTGCAAGATCGAAAGAGCCCCTCCGGGATGGCGAAAAACATAAGCTGCTTGCTCGTCCACCCCCGTCTCGCCTGGATGCCATGTCGAGGCGATTTCTTCAGGCTTTCCGAAAACCATCGAGGAAAGCGAGACTGGGTAGACGCCTATGTCCAGTAGAGATCCCCCGGCAAGATAAGGGTTGAAGAGTCTTCCTTTCGGGTCGCGAACTTTGGCCCGAAACCCGAAATCGGCCTGCAGGGAACGCAATTCGCCAAAGGTTCCCTCTTCCACAAGCTCTCTTACTTTGACCATCCCCGGAGGGAAACGAGACCACATCCCCTCCATACATAGAATTCCCCGTTCCCTCGCCACTTTGACTATTTCTCGTCCCTGCCTTGCGTTTACCGCCAGAGGTTTCTCGCACAGCACAGCCTTCCCGACCTCAAGGCATTGAATGGAATTTGCCATGTGTTCCGAGTGTGGAGTGGCGACGTAAACAGCGTCTACTTCAGGATCGTTCGCCAAGGAGTCGTAGGAAGCGTGTTTGTTGGGAATGTTCCATCTCTCGGCAAAGGCATTTGCTGTTTGTTCGCTTCGGGAACCTGTCGCTCGTAGTTCAGCACCCGGAAGAATAGAGAGACCTTCCGCAAAGGAGTGGGCGATGCGTCCGGTTCCTAAGATTCCCCAGCGAATGCGTTCCATCATGATCCATCATGGAAGCCTGCCGATCCTAAAGGGCAAGCTCGAATCAGGTTGAAGAACTGTCCATACGCTTGACCTCTGTTCACACCTTCACTTCTATATAGTTAAGAATCACTGTTCGAATCAACGAGCGGATTCAACATTTCGGCATGAAGCACATTACACCTCTGTTCTTTCTTTTCATCACAAGTGCTTGTCTCGAGTCGGGAGATTCCGGTTCCGAAAAAGCTGCACCATCCTCAGTCGTCTTAACTTCCTCGACTAATTCTTCAGAATCTACGACTTCACAGTCAGCCCCTCTGTCCTCAACTGGACCATCCCTCGCCCTTACCAAGGAATTTGTTGAGGCTTTGTCTGCTCGTCCTGTGGCTGAAGTGGACTATCAAAAACTTGATGGTATCGTCAGCAAGGGTCTAGCCGATGTTCGAGGAGGTCTCGAAGCAGCAATTGGAAAACAAGAAAAAATTGATTACGATAGAATACATTCCTTGGTTCTTCAATCTGTGGTTGATAACCTCAAGCCTTTGGAGACTCCCCGATACCAGTTCATCTGCGACGTCAACGAACGCTGGATATATCGCTGCAATCTGCAAACCGGGGAGATTGAATGCTTCAGCATGAGCTCAAACAAACTACGATTGATTTCGAGCGTTCGTTGAAATGGCGAGCAGAAATCCACTCCTCGCTTGCGTGTTCGTTGTAATTGGTGTTTTTTTTTCATATGAGGACAATTATGGTTAAGGTTGCAACCGCTCTATTCTTTTTGGGATTTTTGGGTTTTGGAGGTTTGCTTAGTTCTTGCAGTACTGTTGCCGATTACCGAGGGCATCCCTCACAAGCTCCTGGTTTTGCATCGCCTTATCGAGTTGCCGCTGTCGAAAAGTCTTGGATGGCTCGACACAAGTACGACCATGAGCGACGCCTTCTTATTCCCGTCCATAACGGAACCAGATGGGGCGCGGTGCAGGAGTATAAGAATGATGGATCCATAGCCTTTCGTGATTGGTGGGTTCGAGACGTCAAGATAGAAGACTTGGAGGCAAGCCCTTCCACGGATGTCTTGACTGCCCAGCGAGCCGTTCCCTCCTTACGCCCCGCGGAAGAAACTTTGGGGCCTTCGACCCCGACCATTTCACCATCTACAGTCCCCCCATTCGGAAGTGACGGTCTTCCCGATACTTCCAATGCAGCGATGAGTCTTCCCGAACTTCCGGATGCTGGACCATTTCTCCCTGCTCTTCCTTCCGATCCTGCGGGCACACCCGAGATCGCTCCTTTTGAGTTGCCCTCTGCTGATGACCCCGGAGGAGATGTTGCCGCTCCTTCACCATTTGCACCCATGCCTGGCGCCTTGACTTCTCCTGCATTACCCGGAACCGCTATGCCAGCCGCTTCTCTGCCTGGTGCAACCCCAATGATTCCAGTACCCGGTGGAGCTGCGCCCGGATTAGGGCAACCTGCAGGTGCTCAGCCCATCGCTCCGGCATTCCCCGGTGGCCTCCCTGCTGTTCCGGTACCCGGCGGAGGTCCAATGGTTCCTCCGCCTCTTGATCCAGGCCAACCAGCAGCGCCTCCTAACGGAGGAGTTGCACCCGTGCCTGCCAATCCTTTTCCTCCCGCTCCGGGTGGCCTTCCTCCGGGGGGTGGTCCTGTCGTTGCTCCCGGCGCTGCACCGATTGAGGCGAATCCTTTTGCCCCTTTGCCGGGAGGTCAGGCACCTGCACCCGCTCCCGTTGCTCCCGAGCCAGGAGGAGCTGGTGCGGTTCCCGCTGTTCCT
>CAZWTI010000439.1:0-4022 GCA_964637065.1 uncultured Puniceicoccaceae bacterium | reverse complement strand
CAGTGGAGGGTGTGGGTCCAGACGTCGCCTTCCGGATGCCATTCCGAATCTTGCGGGCAATCGACGAGCCTCTCGAGATCAGGAAAAAACCGGAGCCAGGAGGTTGCCTTTAAAAATTCGAGACCTTTCAAAATGAATTTTCCCTTCAGTAGAAGTTTTTTCCATTCCTCGAAGATTCGTTCGGGTGGAATTCCCTCCATGACGATGGTTTTGCAAAGGGCTATGGTTTTTTCATCGGGACAAAGGTTTAATCGAGCCACAAAATGCATACCGCGCAGGACGCGCAGAGGATCTTCCACAAAAGCCGGCCCAATGTGGCGGAGGATGCGCTTTTCGAGATCGTTTTGTCCGCCATGAGGGTCTAGGAATTCACCTGAAAGTGGATTCAGTCCTATGGCATTTATGGTGAAATCGCGTCGTGCCGCGGCTTCGGGGAAGGGGAGGTAAGGATCGACCTCGACGTCGAATCCACGATGGCCCGTGGCGATCTTTGTCTCAGTCCGCGGTAGGGCGATTTCGATAGGTAGTCCCTTTAACTTGAGGATTCCAAAGGATTTTCCGTACTCGTCCAATCCGTGTTTCCGAGAAAGGAGGGCGCGAAGGGCCGCGGGTTCTATCCCTCGAATCTCCATGTCGATCTCCTTAGCTTCTACATCAATAAGGGAATCGCGCACGGCACCACCCACGATAAGGGCCTGTCCGTCTGCATTACGCACTTCCTCGGCGATCTTAATGATCGGCTCAAGGATTTTGGAGGGAAAGCGATTGAGAATATCGGCCATTCGACCGTTTAGCCGTCTTGGCCGAAGATGGCATCCTCGATCATTTGGCAAAGCGCGTGGTAGACGGGCAAGTGTAGTTCCTGTATGCGGGCGACTTCGGTTGCGGGGACGCAGACGGCGACGTCGCAGAGAGGAGCGAGTTTTCCACCGCTTCCTCCCGTTAGTCCGATAACCCGAAGACCCGTTGCCTTTGCAGTGCGAGCGGCGTGGAGAACATTGGCCGAGTTGCCGGAAGTGCTGATGGCGAGTAGAACGTCACCAGGTTTACCGAGACCGAGCACTTGCTGGGCGAAGGCGAATTGTGGGTCGTCGTCGTTGGCAAAGGCTGTATGGAAGGCGGAGAATGAGGGCAGAGGGATGGCAGGAAGGGAGCCGTGCATGTTTTCGGCTAACTCGGGACCCAATTCACTCGTCAGTTCCGGAGCGAGGGGACGTTCGCGGTAAAAGCTTTTCACTAGTTCGCCAGCTATGTGCTCGCAATCAGCGGCGCTCCCTCCGTTGCCGCAGAGCAAAAGCTTGTGTCCCGCTCTATAGCTAATGAGCAAAATCTCTAATGCGGAGCGAACGTCATCTGAACAGCTTTTTAATTCCTGATGGCGTTCCACCATTGCGCCAATTTCATCCATGTCCTGAGGGTAGGGTTTCGTTTGTAGGGGGTAAACTCAATTCTTCGTTTCAGATAGTTTGAAAGCCTGCTCTTTACTAAAGGGCATTCGCATGACATTATTTATCGTTTACCCTATGTCAGGATGAAGGCGGACAAGGACGATTACACAGCAGAGAACGCCGAGCTTGAAAACTTGGATGCATCTAGCCGAGTGGCTTGGGCATTGGATCGTTTCGGCGAGGGTCTCGTGATGTCTACTAGTTTTGGCCTTCAAAGCGCGGTCATGTTGCATCTGGTGTCTAAAGTCAGCGCGGATATTCCCATCATCTTCGTGGACACGGGTTACCTTTTTCCTGAGACTTACCTTTATTCAGAAACCTTGCGGGAACAGCTTGGGGTAGAGCCCAGAGTTTTTTCGGCGAGTCTCTCTTCGGCGGGACAGGAAACTCGTTTTGGGAGACTCTGGGAACAAGGAGAGGAAGGCATGCGCAGGTACAATCTGATCAACAAGGTCGAGCCTATGCAGCGCGCCTTGAAAGAGCTAGAAGCGACGGCTTGGTTGGCTGGCCTCCGAAGAAAACAATCTAGTAGTCGAGCGGATCGTTTCTTTATCGAGAGCCAGAATGGTGTTAGTAAGATTTATCCCATTCTCGATTGGGATGACCGTGCGACTTACCAATACCTTCCCGACAACGACCTTCCTTACCATCCTCTGGAGGGAAAAGATTATGATTCCTTGGGTGATTGGCACAGTACCAAGAAGTTGAGCGAAGTTTCCTCGGTCGATGAAACCCGGCATGGCGGGCATAAGCGTGAATGTGGCTTACACGAGGAATTGCCGGATGGTTACGGTTTCGACATTTAAGCTAAGGCACCGATCCCGAAAATGATCATTCCCGAAGACAAGGCCCGCATGCAGGATCTCGCGAAACGAACCAAACACCTGTGGAAGTTTCTCGATTGCGATGCTAAAAAGGTCGAAGTTGCCAACCTTGAGGAACATATGTCCGCCCCTACTTTTTGGGACGACCAGAATGAGGCGCGCAGGGTTTCCTCCAAGGTAAACCGCCTGAAGCAGTCGGTGGAGAGGATCGAGGCTTTTCGATCCAAGGTTGATGATCTTCAGGCACTGGCGGAGCTTACCGAGGAGGAAGCCGACGAAGAGCTTGCAGACGAGTTCGGCGTCAGTCTAAAGAGCTTGTCTGTCCAAATCGACGACCTCGAGATCGCGAGTTTCTTGAGTGAACCGTTTGACGCCCGGCCTGCACTCCTCAGCATTCACGCAGGGGCGGGTGGCACGGAGTCGTGTGACTGGGCGGATATGCTCATGCGCATGTACGTACGTTGGGCAGAACGCCGGGGTTTCGCCGTCGAGGTGCAGGATGCCCAACCAGGGGAAGAGGCGGGCATCAGTCGTTGCAGCATCCGTATTGATGGGCTGAATGCCTACGGTTACTCCAAGGCTGAGCGAGGGGTTCACCGCCTTGTTAGGATCAGCCCCTTTGACTCGAACAAACGTCGACACACTTCCTTTTGTTCCGTCGATGTCATTGCCGAGCTCGAGGATGATGATACCGAGGTGGATATAAATGAAGACGAGCTCCGTATTGATACCTATCGTTCTTCAGGAAAAGGCGGTCAGCACGTTAACAAGACCGATTCCGCAGTCCTCATAACCCACCTGCCGACTAATATCGTGGTCCAATGCCAAAACGAGCGTTCCCAACTCAAGAACAAGCAGACTGCCATGCGTGTGCTTAAGTCGCGTCTCTATGAGAAGCAGCAGGACGAAAAGCGGGCCGAGTTGGAGAAATTCTACGGCGAGAAGGGAGAGATCGGTTGGGGAAATCAAATTCGAAGTTATGTCTTTCAACCTTACCAGATGGTGAAGGATCTTCGCACCGGCGTCGAGACATCCAACGTTCAGGGAGTCATGGACGGCGACCTGGACTCCTTTGTCAACGGATGGCTTAGAGCTGGCTGTCCTCGCCAACGCAACAAGGATATTCAGGTCGAGGACTGAGCGAGTCCCTCGTGATTTTTTTTACTAGCCTTGGCCACGGAACATCACAGTCTTCATGCCCAAAGGTCGGCCTTGGAACGTCCACTTTTTGCGGACAAGACTTGGCGTCTATCTCCTAAGCCATGGAGTTTGCCCGAGGGTGCGGCGGAAGAACTGCAGGCAATCGGTCGGGCTTGTCTCGCCTTTCACCAATCTCTTGAACGACTTTACCTCAAGTCTCGTTCTGACGATCGTATTCTGCGCAACGGTGACCTGCGTGTTCCTTGGGTTGCGGAATATCTTGATGCGGGAAAGCCCAATTGGTTGACCGAGCATGGCGCGGCAAAGGCTGCCGGAGGTTGTTGCCCGAACGTTCTCAGACCTGACCTCATTGCCACATCGGATGGCTTTGCCCTTGCGGAGATGGATGCCGTTCCAGGCGGGATTGGGCTGACCGCCTTTTTGGAGGAGCTTTATTTTGGAGAGGAGTCGAATGGAATGGCTCGAGCTTTCTACGATTCCCTTCAGTCCCTCGTTCCAAGGTCGGTCAATCCCTCGCTATGTATTGTCGTTAGTGACGAGTCTGCCGGCTATCAGCCTGAGATGGAGTGGATTGCCGAAATTCTTAGGG
>CAZWTI010000438.1:0-3183 GCA_964637065.1 uncultured Puniceicoccaceae bacterium | reverse complement strand
GGGATGCAGGACTTGCGGGCCTTTGGCCTTGATTGGGATGAAGGGCCTGACCTAGGTGGTCCTTTCGGCCCCTACGACCAACATGATCGGCTCCCCATCTACCTGCGAGCTTGGTACAGGCTAAAGGAAGCTGGAGCGATTTATCCTTGCTCTCGTTCCCGCCGAGAGATTCGCGAGGCCGGCTCCCCCTCGCTCGATGGAGAGGAACATCTGTTTCCTGTTGCGTTTCGGCCTCCTTCCGGGACTGGAAGCGAATGCGAGGAACCTGGCCAGATCAATTGGCGTTTTCGCGTTCCCGTCAGTCAAGTGCTCAGCTTCGAGGACGAAAACCTTGGGATCCAGAATTTCAAAGTGGGTAGTGATTTGAGCGACTTTCTAATTTGGCGTAAGGACGGCGTGCCGGCTTACGAACTAGCAACGGTAGTGGATGAGGAAAAGATGCAGATTACCGAGGTGGTGCGGGGAACGGATCTCCTTACCTCTACCGCCCGACAAATACTCGTATTTCAAGCGCTTTCTTGGAAACCACCGAAGTTTTTTCATTGTCCGCTTGTTTTCGATGAGGAGGGTAGGAAGCTTTCCAAGTCTGGACGTCTTTCCCTAGGAAGAACCTGAATTTGTTTTTCGTTTAGTTGCGTATGCCCTCGCCTTGGCCAATGATAGAAACTCATACTGACCGTGAAGTCGTGCGAAGACATAGCCCTCCCAGCCATCTAGGAAACCCATTTGAAAAAGATAAACATAGACGAAGCGCAAGGTTGGACGAAACGGCATTTTCTGGAATAGTTTTTTTAGGAAACGGCGCGTCCGTACTCGCTTGTGCTGAAGTTCGCGCGGATTTGATCCCGATGCATGTTCAACGGTTGCTTCCCAATTTGAATAGCGGTTGTGTTTTTCAACAAAACTTTCAATGGTGGGGAACGCGTGGTGGTCCATGATGGAATGTAGCCTCCCCGTCGTTCCCTTTACTACGACATGTTCGTGGATTTCATGGTCTCCGCTGTCCGTGAATTCATCGGTTAGCTTTTCATAACGGCCCAATTGGTGCTTGAACAACCTTAGGTTCCAGTTGGGGAAGTAAGCGTGCCGCAATGGCTTGCCCAAGAAGAAGTAGCGCCGATTGATCCAGTATCCGGAATGAGTCTGTCCTGAATCGGAGACTATATTCCTGATTTCTTCCTCAATCTCTGCCGGCATGACCTCGTCGGCATCGACGATCAGTACCCATTCGTTACTGAAAGACAGGTTTTCAAGTGCCCAATTCTTTTTTTTCGGCCAACCTCCTGTATATTCGAACTGAACCACTTTAGCGCCCGCTTTTTCGGCAATTGCTACCGTGTTGTCCTCACTCTGCGAATCAACGATGAAGACTTCATCGGCCCAAGCTACTCCCGCAAGGCAACGAGGCAGGTTCCCTTCCTCATTCTTGCATGGAATAAGCACGGAGACCTGTACCTTCTTTTTCTCTAAGTTCGATTCTTTCATCCGCTTGCCTTGATGGATTTCCGAAGAGTTTCTGGAAAATGAGCGGGATGGACCGCCAGAAGGTTGTTCGTAGTATGTTTGATTGGGCTTAGGGTTTCGGCGTCCCAAATTGAGTAATTGGCTTCCTCCAATAACTGGACCACCTCTTCCCTTTTGGGCGGAAAGGATTCTGCGATTACGACTGGGCGATATATCTCTAGAGTACGCTGAGCACCTTGAAGTACAGCGGGTTCGTGACCTTCGACGTCGATCTTGATGATTGCCGGAGGCGCCCAATGCTCGATGTAGTCATCCAATTGGCGAGTCCGCACTTCAATAGTTTTCGAGACTTGATCGAATTGGGTTTCAACGAAAGTTGGTTCATTTGTTTCCAAGGTACCAGTGGCTGAAGTGATGTGATCCGTGGAAAAGGATTGCTCGCCTTCTCGATTACTCAACGCGATTTCCTCAACTTGGATTCCCCGCAACTCTCCATTCCCAATGGTCGATCGGAGCAGTTCGGCGTTACTGGGATCAGGTTCGAAAGCAAGAATCGGCATTTCCGGAGCAACCAAACGACAGTGCCAACTGTACCAACCAATGTTGGCTCCGACATCGAGAAAGCAATCACCTGAATTCGCTTGGTCACTGAAGAGGGAGCGGGCCAGTCTCGTCAGTACGGGTTCCACGCTTCTCGTGGAGAGAATAAGAGAGGCGTGGGTTACCGGCCGCAGGTAGACTGGGAAATCGAAACCCAAATTGAATTGCCTCGGGGCATTGAAGCGCCCCTTTAGAAGGTGCTGGACGAAATGGGTGCGTCGGAGTCTGTGCATAGGAAAGCATCTTTTTCGCTGGCGACTCCAGAAATTGGCCTTCATTTCAGATTTCGTTATCTCTCGCCATGAGCGAGGCGCCAGTAAATCTCCTCATAGTGATCGACCGTTTTCGAAAAAGGAAAGCGCTTTGCATTTTTCCTGCCGATTTCGCTCAAGCGTTGGCATTCTTTCGGGTGTGCACGCAACTGGGCTAGGGCCTCGCAAAGTTCCTGCGGTTTGGATGGGTCGATGGTCAGGATGCTGTCGCCAAGGACTTCATCGAGGGAACCTGCTCGCGATGCGATAACTGGGCAACCATGCGCCTGAGCCTCCAACGGAGGCCAACCAAATCCCTCCATGAGTGATGGGAAGGCAAAGGCAAAAGCGTTTTCGTACAGGATGCCAAGCTCGTCGTCGTCCAAGCCTGCGAGAACATGAATGCGGGAGGCAAACTGGGACAGGCTCTTGCGATATCGTGGATCGACGAGGCTTTCGTTGAGGGGGGGGCCCACTAGGACCAGTTGCAATTGTTCATCAGAATGTTTGTCGAGAAAGGTGAGAAAGCCTTCGACGACAGCCTTTCGATTCTTGTACCAAGCATCGTTTCCTACGTGCAGCAGGTAAGATCTATGGGAGGGCTGAAAAGGAAGGTGATCAATGAACTTTGGGTGATTGTTAGAGATTCTTTCCTGTTGTAGTCCGAGATGGACAACTTCTTCCCTGCCGTTGGTCTCGGGTACGACTTCTTGCCAATCTTCTTTGGTGCTGTTGGAGTCGCAGGCAATTAAGGTTGGTCTTCCTAAGTGTTTGCGGATTTTCGCTTGAAGGAGTTTGCCGGAGGTGGAAACCTCAACGCCTGGAAAATCGCCCAGAGAGCAACGCACTGCAATAAGGTCATGACAGG
>CAZWTI010000437.1:0-6525 GCA_964637065.1 uncultured Puniceicoccaceae bacterium | reverse complement strand
CTTGTGCCCCTTGGTGGCTACTCCGTAATGAATGGGAACACCGTGACCACCCGCTTCATAGTAGTGGTAGTAGTGTGAGGTTCGCCAGTCCTTGGGAGTTTTGCCTTTTAGGATCGAGACGAGGCTCCGTCCCTGCATGTCGGATGGAATCGGAGCACCCGCGAGTTCCAGAAAGGTCTCTGCGAAATCAACGTTCGATACCATGTCGGTCGATTCGACACTGGGCTTAGTCACACCCGGCCAACGTACGAGAAGTGGCGTGCGCAGGCTTTCGTCGAACATCCAGCGCTTGTCGAACCAACCGTGTTCGCCAAGGTAGAATCCTTGGTCGGAGCTGTAGATGACCACCGTGTCCTCGGCGAGTCCCTTCTTGTCGAGGTAGTCCAGCAAACGCCCTATGTTTTCGTCCACCGCCTTTACGCAACTCAAGTAGTTCTTGATATATCGCTGGTAGTGCCAGCTCGTGCGTTCTCGACCCTTGAGGTTCGCCGCTAAAAAAGACTCGTTCCGAGGGCGGAAATAGCCATCGAATTGTTTGAACTGTTCAGAGGTGAACTTGCTTGAGTACTTGAACATCAGGCGATGAGGACCCATGTGATCGGCAACGCCCATCTTGTGCAACGCTGCCGCTTTGCCGCGACCTTTGTAGTCATCGAACAATGTGGGTGGTTCCGGGATCACAACATCGTCGTATAGTCCCAGATGCCGCAGGGCAGGTTCCCACCTTCCGTGCGGGGCTTTCTGTTGTGACATCAAGAAAAAAGGTTTCCCCCGATCTCGTTTTTCCAGCCACGCGATGGTGCGGTCAGTAATTATGTCGGTGCTATAACCTTCATGCCTTTTCCGATTTCCGTTGGTAATGAGAATGGGATTATAATAACTTCCTTGGCCTACCAGTATCTCGAAGTGGTCGAAACCAGTTGGCGTTGATTTCAGGTGCCACTTGCCCACGATCGCCGTCTCGTACCCCGACTTTTGCAAAAGCTTGGGTGCCGTTTGCTGCGCGCCGTCGAAGACGTCCTTGTTCGTTAGTTGCCCGTTCAGGTGTGAATACTTCCCTGTCAACACTACTGCCCGCGATGGGGCGCAAATGGAGTTCGTAACCAAGCAGCGCCTGAAAAGCATACCCTCCTCGGCAATGCGATCGAGATTCGGCGTATCGTTCAAACCGTGACCGTAGGCGCTCAACGCCTGTGTGGCGTGATCGTCCGTAAACAGGAATAGAATGTTCGGCGGCTCTGGTGCAGCGAACCCGATGCCGATCGCAATGAAAGAAATCAATCCAAAGAATAGTTTCATGCAGACAAAACTTGAGTCAGCTTCTGCCGGAATGCGAGTATTTGTTCCTCTCAAATGTTTTCGAAAGTGCAGTGAAGCGGCCTTCTCTAAGATCAGGCTATGGCGTCCCAATTCAAATTCTACTCCCGGGGAGTTTCTTCCTTGCCTGAATCGGTCTCGTGACAAAGGTATTTGAATCATGAAAAAATCAACCTCCTTACTCTTATCCTTTTTATTTCTTACCAACTTCTCTTTCGGTGCCAAGAAGGTAATCGAAATTGGCGAAAAGCCCGAGAGCGTCTGCCGTGGTTTTGGCGGCAAGCTCTACGTGACCATGATCAATGGCGATGAGCCCGGAGATGGTGAGATCAAGATGCTAGATGGTGACAAGATCACCGTCTTCGCAAAGGGCCTCAACGCCCCCAAGGGAATCGCCTTCGTTGGTGGGTTTCTCGTGACTGCGGACGAAACCGTGGTTCGCAAGATCGACAAGAAGGGAAAGGTCACTGTGTTGGCCGAGGCCAAGGACTTCCCTGCAAAGATTGAATTTCTCAACGACGTTGCGAGGAGCCGCGACGGCAAGAGTGTATATGTGACCGAGATGAGTCATCCCAAGTGGATGTTCGATCCCGACGGCGAAAGAAAGCTTTGGCCTGCCAATAGCGAGAAGGCCGTGTCACCGATGACGGGGTGTGTCTACAAGGTCACGCTCGACGGCAAGGTTTCCGTGGCCGTTCCTCCGGGAGACAAGCGTATGCCGGGGCCGAACGGCGTGAGCGTCACCGGAGCCAAGGGCAAGGAGATTCTTCTCATGGGGGATTTCTTCACGGGCAATATCGTCGCCTACTCGGACAAGAAGCTGCGCATCATCGCCAAGGGTATGCGAGGCGCTGATGCCGTGGAAGCTTTCGGCAGCAAAATCTATGTCTCGAGTTGGCATCTCGGCAAGGTGTGGGCCTATGACCGAAAAACCAAGAAGACCGCCGTCTTGAGCGACGATTTCACTACCGCGGCCGACTTCTTCTTGGATCGCAAAACCAAGCAGCTGATCATTCCCGACATGCTGGCGGGCAAGCTGGTCTTTCTGCCGATCGAGTAGCTCCTGCTTTTTGCACTCTCTTATCGAGGAGTGACTCCTGCCTCCAAGGTAGCGGTGTTCACGAGCCCATCCGCCGGAGTTATTCTGGCCGTAGCTTTTCTTTTCTCCTCCCTCGGTCTTGCCTGCAAGGAGGACGGATTTGCCGAATCTGATGCCGGTTACCAACCAAGAGCGGGAGACATTCTCTTTCAGGCCTTATCGAAGAGAATCGATCTCGTTGTCGCCATCGAGGGAGTCACGGGCTCCAACTACTCCCACTGCGGCGTGATTGTGAAGGGGGACAAGGGGAACTGGCAGGTCTTCGAGTCCATAGGTGCGGTCGGTTCCGTCCCACTCAAGAACTGGATCGCTAGAGGTCGCGGCGGCAAGTTCGCCGCTTACCGACTCAGGGAAAAGCACGCTGTGGAGGTTGCCACGCTTCTAGCAGCCCTGCCACGCTACGCGGATCGCCCCTACGACGTCCGCTACCGAATGGACGACCAATTCATCTACTGCTCAGAGCTTGTCTATAAGGCTTATCGTGACGCCACGGGCCAACCGTTGGGTAGACTCGTCAAACTGGGCGACTTGAACTGGCGCCCTCATGTCGCGACAATTCGCAAGTACGAAGGCGGAGAGCCCCCTCTGGACCGAGAAATGATCACGCCCATCGACCTCTCGAGGGCGGCTCAACTCAAAAAGGTCTTCGACAACGGCATGGCCGAAGTACCATGAATTTGGGCTAGATTCATTTGAGCAAATCCACCATCCCCTTGCCGAGGGCGTCGCCGATCAGGAAGTAGCTCTCGGCGTTGCCGAACCAATGGTGTCCATGCCCCACGTTGGGGGACTCTTCCTTTGGCCGGGCGAATGCCGTGGTGCTCACGAACTTTACGGTTCCCTTTAACTCCTTCCTTTCGGTTGCGGCTTTCTGGGCGGCTCGGATGGCGAGCATGTTGGCTCCCGCCTTGGGGCCGCCGTTGCCTAGTTCACCCACTACCACTGGAAGCTCCGGGCTGTTCAGTTCCTTCCTAAGATCCTTTATGAGATGGACGAGGTTTTCCTCGTACTCCCCCAGGGCATCCTTATTGAACATGTCGTTCCAACCTTGGAACCACACAAACCCGGCCCACTCCGGCTTAAGACCCTTAAGGGATGGAAACTCCTTCTCGAAATGGGCAAGCGCCTCAGACACCTCTTCCACCATCTTCTTGTAATAGGCTCCCGTTTCACGACCTGCGGACGGAGGGCGAAAATCCTTGAAGAGGCTCTTCCCCCCCCAAGCCGTCTTGATCAGAAGAACGGGTTCCACAAGATGATTGCCCAGAACGTGCCCGATTTGCAGTTCAGGTCCAATGTGATGTCTGCTCTTTGGGTTTCCGTAACCCGTGAACCCGATGCTCACCCCGCCGGCCATTACGCCTTGCTTGTTGCGGAACCGCACGAAGGCGTCGTCACGCACTACCCAGTCGCCCTTCTTGTTCTTGAGGTGAGCGTAGCGCTTTGGGTCGGGCGAGTTCTTCATAACTCGGAGAAGGGTTCCCTTTCCCCCATTGTAGTACTTCGGGTGGTCCATGTCGACCACGCCTTGGCCCTCCATGTTGGACTGTCCCGCAAGCAGGAATACCTTTACCGTCTTGGAGGCGTTCGAGGAAACGGGAAGGCTTGCGATGAGTAGGGCGGGGATGAATTTGGAGATAATCGCCTTCATGGAAAAGTAAGGGTTATTGAACGGGGCAATCGAGTGCTGGTGCATAATGGTCGAAAAAGCCATTGGTGAAAAGAAAGGTCGGGTCAATCGCTTGTTTTTCCTTCACGAATGCCGGGAATTCAGGATAGGCCCGCATCAGTTGCGCCGGCGTGGCGTAGTTGCGGTAGGGCAAGTAGAAGCTTCCACCTAGCTTCAAGACCTCCTCGGTCATTCGCCTTGCCCGGTCCTCTAAGCTTGCCGCGCCCCTTGCGGAACGCTCGACCGTGAACAGCATGACGAAGCCGAACACATTCTCCTTTGCATAGGGCAGGGCGGTATCGACGTCCTTCTTGACTTGCCGGATGGTGACGTTCATCAAGTCGGCCGCTTGTCCCTCGAGTATTTTGCGGGCAGCTCCCGCAAATTCCGCAAACCGTTTTTCAGGCACGAAAAACTCGAGCAGCAAATCGGTTTTTTCGGAGTCCGCATTGGCAAACACCCAAGCCGGTTCGTTCAAGAGGTAGGACCTCGGATGAGAACCGCTGGCCTCGCCTCCTATGTTCTTTTCGAGAAACCACCGAAACCCTTTTCCTCTTTGGCTCCCTAGCGATGCCCGAAAAGTGGCTCGGGCCAACTTCGTCATCCAGTCGTCGCGCTCCTGCGGTTCCCAAGTCGGTTGAACTTCTCCCGTCGACTCGTAGACGGTGAGCATCACTTCCTGAAAAAACGTCGAAGGCGCCACCGATAGCCGTCCGTAGGCTAGGCGAGCCTTGGTTTCCACAGCTTCCGACTGCCATCCTTCCGCGAATTGGTCCGCGCTCATGATAATGTGTTCCGACCGCAGGATCTCGTTCGGCACCGGCCGTATCCATGCGTCCAGAATGATTCCGAACAAGCCGTACCCGCCCAAGGCGTGCCGAAACAGCTTGGTCTCCTCCTTCCGCGAGCATTCGCGGATGCTACCGTCCGGTAGCATGAGCCGAAACTTTTCCACCGTGGAGGCTACGGGGGATCGGTCCGGTTGCCAACCGTGGGCGTTCACGCTCAAGGTGCCCCCGATGGAGAAGTCGTTGTTGCTCTGCATCACCTCCACCGTAAGCCCGCGCTCGGCCAAGAATTTTATTACCTTCGACCACCTCGCTCCCGACTGAACTCGCAGCAGTTTGCCATCCATTTCCAAATGGTCGAAGCCCGAGGTGTCGACGTGCAGGGCACCTTCCCTCAGGGCCTGTTTGCCCAACGAGTGCCTGGCGCCGAAGGGAACGATCGCAAGGTTTTGAGCTCGGGCGCGGTCAAGGGTCTCCACAAGAATTCTTTCTGCCTCTGCAAGGTCCGAAGGGAGCTTGATTATACCGGCGTGTCTTACCGAATTCAGCCCCGAAGCATCGTCGATCTTACTGCTCGATATCAGGACTTCTCGTTCTTCTGCCGGGTTGTCGAGCATCAGGAACGCGCCGACTCTGATAACAGGGTAGAGAAACCAGCAGATCACGCTGGTCAACAGGAGGGCGATCCAGGTTCGAGCTTGCTTCAGGCGGGCCATCACGCTTTTGGGAAGCTAGGTGGAAGGGCGTTTGGCGTAAACCAAATGTAGCCTATTCCGTCAGTTCGTACCGAGGCCACTTTCTTGCCGAGAAGTGGTACATGAGGGGTGAGGGGTTTTCCCCGCTGGAATGGTATTTGGCCTCTCCGCCGTTTCCGTTCAGGATTACGGCAAGGACGAGCAACCGCCTCCCCTGCATGTTGAATCCCCCGTCGGGCTTGCGGAACTTCGCGGGAGCTCCCAGCCCTGCCCAAGGCAAGCGAATCTCACCCGTGTAGCCGGTGTCGAAGTCGCTTTCGTCGTTGATGGTGGAGCTCTTCTTGTCGGCCTTGGATTTCAGGCGTACGGCTCGCTTGACGGTGAAGGAGTCTTCCTCTCCCACGTAACGGTCGCGATGGAAGGTTACGTGCTTGTAGGACGGTTTCGGGATCTTGGCGAGTTCGGCGGCTGTCGGCATCTCGATCCAAATGTCGTTCAGGTGGTTCGCGGCGTTGTGATGAATCTCCCAGAAGAATCGGTTGCTCCCGAAGGAGATGAAGAACTCGACCAAATCTAGGTTTTTCTCAGGGAGATATTCCACGCTCTGTGGCCTGCGGTTTTGGGGAGGACCGTCTTCCTTTCCCGTTCCTATTGCCACTAGACTCGAGTCCTTCACCTCGTACCCGATGAAAAGGTAACCTTCGTCCCATGCGTACCTAGCCGTCAGCGGGGGAGGTTCGGCCTTTTTCCCTTTCTCTCCATGTGGATGGAATGCTTGCACGGGCTTCGCCGGCTTCCAACAAGCGTCGTCGAGCTTGCCGTCAATCGCCGGTGCTTTTCTGGCGTGGTGTACGGGATGCGAATGACGCGGCGGTTCAGCCCCGATCAGACCTGTCGAAAAAACCTCCGACATTACCACAATCTTCAGCGTGCAAGTCATCGCCCTTGCCTTTTTTC
>CAZWTI010000436.1:0-2990 GCA_964637065.1 uncultured Puniceicoccaceae bacterium | reverse complement strand
GGATACAAAGATACCTGAATTCAAAGGATTCCCAAAAGACAGACAGGAAACCTTCCTTCGTGAAGTGGTAGCGAGTCTTGGGTTTGATTTCTCAAGGGGTAGAATCGACGTCGCGGTTCATCCTTTTTGCTCAGGTAATGGGTCCGACACAAGACTAACGACCCGATATGACACGAACAATCCGCTCGACTCCCTTTTCTCGGCAATTCACGAGGCGGGACACGGTCTATACGAGCAAGGTCTTCCTGCAAAATGGGTGGGAACACCCCTCGGCGAGGCTGCAGGCATGGCCGTTCATGAATCACACAGCCGCATATGGGAAAACCAAGTGGGTCGTTCACCGGGATTCTGGAGAAAATGGACTCCTCGCTTGCGCGAACTCTTCTCCGACGAACTGAATGGGACAACTGATGAAAAGCTTTATCTAGCCGTCAACAAGGTCTCCCGCAACCCCATCCGCGTAGATGCAGACGAGGTTACCTACAATCTACACGTCATCCTTCGCTTCGAATTGGAAAAGGCCCTTTTCTCGGGTGAACTCGCCGTGACTGAACTCCCGAAAGCTTGGAATGAAAAGGCCGAAAAACTGCTTGGAATTTGTCCTGAGAACGATTCCGAGGGAGTTCTTCAAGACGTCCATTGGTCGGGTGGCGCCTTTGGCTACTTCCCCAGTTACTGCCTTGGAAACCTTCTGGCAGCACAATTGTGGGAAACGGCAGGAAAAGAGAACGTGACCGACCCCGAGAATCCATCGGGTCTCCTGTCATGGCTTAATCAAAAGGTACACAGACACGGTCGCCGCATGAACCTGATGGAACTTACCGAGGATGCTACCGACAAACCCCTAGGGACAGACTGCCTTCTCAATTATCTGGAGAAGCGATATCTGCCCCTTTACGACAATGTGCACTAGATCAACTTGTTCTTGTCGATCTTCTCAATGGCCACGTATCTGGCTCGAAAATCCTCCTCCAGAATCTTTCTGGTCGATTCAGGCAACCCCTTGATCCTCTGCGCTATCTCCTTCTCGTCAAAGACTTGCAAGCTAATGGGACTTATAGCTGATTTATCCCGCTGATCAACCACTTCTTCTGAGGGGACAGGTTGGAGGGAAGCCGTTTCAGAAACAGAATCCTCCTTCACCATCAAAGGAGTCGGCTCTTGTTCGGTCTTGTTCGGAGATTCAGATAAATTCTCGATTATAACGGGTTCTCCAGTCGGCAGGGAAGATTCGACAGGAGAAGATTTTACTACGGGTTCAGTTTTTTTTTTGGATTCCCCGGAAGAAACCATTCCGGAGATTTCGCGAATGACGGTGTCGATGGCACGCGAGCGCGCTGCTTCCACCGCCCTGAAAATCGTGACTTCAAAGTTCGCCTTGTCCGACAGACCAGACCGAACGGATTCCTCACCTGCTCGCAGTGCATCAAGCATTCGAGCATACTGCTCCGAGGCCAATCCAAGCTTTTCATTCTCTCCCCTAATGGAGGACACCAATCCTTCCCGCAAATGCTCCTGAAGGTCCAGCAAGGCACGATAAAGATCAATCCCCTCGGAGGCGTAGCCATCGGCGGATTCCAAGATGATCTGATAGTCGGCCTTGGCAATTGCAGTCGCAAGGGCGGAGATGCTTTCGGGAGAGGCAAGACCGTAAACGTCCAGAATGTCAGCCTGATCAATCTTCATCCCGCAAAAGGATATCATCTGGTCGAGAATGCTCTGAGCGTCACGCATCCCACCCATGGCCAACCGAGCAATGATGACGAGAGCTTGTTCCTCCACCTCGACTTTCTCCGTTTCGCAAATTTCGCGCAGCTTGCCAGCAATTAGGTCTACGGGAATGGAACGAAACTCGAAACGCTGACAACGTGAAACAATGGTCGGCAACACCTTGTGTGCTTCGGTAGTGGCAAAGACGAACTTCACATGCGAGGGAGGTTCTTCCAAAGTCTTGAGCAAGGCGTTGAAAGCCTGCTGAGAAAGCATGTGTACCTCATCGATGACGTAAATCTTGTATCGACACTGTGCGGGGGCGTACTGGCACTCGTCGCGCAAATCCCGGACTTGATCCACGGAATTGTTTGAGGCACCATCGATCTCGATAACATCGAGGCACCTTCCCTCCATGATGGACTGACCGAGTTCGGAATCGGCCGGCACCTCAAGCGAGGGTCCATCCTCCCAGTTCAGGGACTTTGCGAAAAGTCTGGCAGTAGTGGTCTTGCCCGTACCTCTTGGACCGACGAAAAGGTAAGCATGCGCGATGCGATCCATCTCGATGGCGTTTCCCAAGGTTCGCACCACATGATCCTGCCCCACCAATTCGGCAAACTGCTTGGGACGCCACCTGCGGGCTATGACTTGATATCCTTTATCCGCCATCGAAAGCTACCTTTTCACCTTGCCGCCATCCAACATTCACGCAAGCGAAACCGATCGAAACCCGAAATTAGACTCGCCAGTATGATCTATGGACTGGAAAGACATGGGCACAAAAAAGGCCAGGCACCCCACAGCGCACGCGACTCGCGACTACCGTTGCTCCCTTCCGGGCCTGGCGGGGTTCGTCCGATCACAGTCGCATGGGACCCGACCTTGTATCTAAAAGTCGCATCGAAATCGTCTTCTGGCAATCACTTTTAATCAATGGGTCGTAAGCGAAGTGCAGCAAAAGGATTTTTCGCTTTGCCTTTTTCCAGTCGTTTTCTTCACTTACCCTTGTGGGCAATTCCTTCGGCAATCTATTTCGAATTTCGACTTGGGGCGAGAGTCACGGAGGCAGCATTGGCGTTACTATCGACGGTTGTCCCCCCGGCCTACCTTTGAAAAAAGAAGAGATACAAGCTGATTTGGATCGGCGGCGACCGGGCCAAAGCAAGGTAACCACAGCCCGCGATGAAGCGGATGAGGTGGAAATTCTTTCCGGCCTCTTTGAGGGTCGTACCCTAGGCACACCAATCGCAATGCTCGTTCGAAACAAGGACGCTCGA
>CAZWTI010000435.1:0-4906 GCA_964637065.1 uncultured Puniceicoccaceae bacterium | reverse complement strand
CATGGTGGAGTTCTTCCACGAGGCAAAGGTTATGCATATGAGAGCGGTCTGCACGTGCCGCTCGTCGTTCGCATCCCCGACAGCTTCAAGCACTTGGTCGACCATGAGAAAGGTGCCCGCACTAACGGATTCGTTAGTTTCATCGACTTTGGTCCTACTGTTCTCACCCTTGCGGGCCTTCCCGTTCCTGAGCAGATGGACGGCAGGCCCTTCTTCGGGAAGGGGACTACTGCCGAGGAACTTGCTTCCTGCGACGAGGCCTTCGGCTATGCCGATCGATTCGACGAAAAGTACGACCTAGTTCGTACCTTGCGCAAAGGGAAGTGGGAGTACGTGCGAAACTATCAGGGATTTTATCCCGACGGTCTGCAAAACAATTACCGATATCGCATGCTGGCCTTTGCAGAGTGGCGTAAACTTTACAGGTCGGGCGAGCTTAATGCCGCTCAGCGGCAGTTCTTCGAACCTCGGAACGCCGAGCAACTATTTGATCTTTCAAAAGATCCTCATGAGGTGAACGACCTTTCCGAAAATCCGGCTTTTCGTTCCATTTTGTTGGAAATGCGTGCTCGACTTTCGGCCAAGGTAAAAGCCATTCACGATCTCAGTTTCTACCCTGAGAGCCATATGGTTGCCAAGGCACTCGGCGACGGTGATGCCTATGGAAAGAAACATGCACGAGAAATCGCCGACCTCGTGGACGTCGCCGATCTCGCGCTCCTGCCCTTCGACAAGGCTCGCAAGTCGCTCGGGATTGCCATGCAGTCTAAAAATCCATGGCTACGTTACTGGGCCTGCATCACCTCCTCCGTCCATGGCGAAGCCGCCAAACCTCTTGCTGCCGAAGCAAAGAAACTTCTTTCGGACAAAAATCTTATGGTCCGTGTCCGAGCCGCCGAGTTTCTTGGGAGCATAAAGGCTGTCGACCCGATGCCTACTCTAGTTGGCGTACTTAACGAAAGCGTTTCTTCGCAGGAAGTTCTCCTTGCCTTTAATACCGTTACTTACCTCCGTGACCACAAGGGTTACGCTTTTAATCTTTCTCGAGTCAAACTGAAGGTCAAAAGAGGCGAATACACCCGCCGCACTGCCTATCTCTCCGGAAAGGAGAAACTGTGAGAGCTTCGGGTTCGGCTTTTGCCTTCTTCTGTTTCTTCGCCTTCTCATTTTTCTTTTCTATTCGAATTTTTTCGGCCGGCGAATCAGAACGCACGAGCATACTCGATCTGCCCGCTTTGCAGGTCGCTCAAGTCGCGCAGCAAGCTCAAGTGGTTCGTCTCATGCGAGCCAAGGAATTCGATAAGGCGGAGTCCTTGCTTCGCCTTATGGCCAAGAGGAACCCCCGATCATCCGCCACTCACTACAATCTCGCATGCCTTTTGTCGATACGTGGTCGACTGGATGCCGCTTTCGATTCACTTGATTTGGCGGTGGAGTTGGGTTTTCGGAATGTCGCTCACATAGAGAACGATCCGGATCTTGCAGCTCTGAGGAAGGAAAAAAGGTTTGCCGGTGTTCTGAAAGTTGCCGCCGAACCTTTTGATGGGGACGTTTGGCCCAAGTTCCCCAAACCAGTTTTTGCTGATGCAAAGGATGGAGAGGTTGTCCTGACTGAGACGAATCTCGGGTACAATGCAAAGCTAGGTATGTTTTTCGCTCTCGTTCGAGTCGAAAAAGACATTCGCGAGAAACCGGTTGCGAAGGCATTGGGCAAGGTGGATGACCTTTTGCGAAAGTGGTTCGAGGAGGGAACTGCCGCAGGTAGTCACGGTGACTTTTACGACAACCACGATGGCGATCACTCCAACATGAACTTCCGCGGTTTCCCTCAGCTTACCCGGATAGAGTACGGTGAAGCGCTTCGTAAACGGCGACTACACAGTGGTCTTCAGCGTCACTTCCTCTTCAGCGGCGTTACTTTGGGGAATTCCTCCACTGCCATAACCGGAGGTAGCAATTGGCGCAGTCAGGCTCGGTATGCGCTCACGCAACCGAATGGAGCCATGCGTCTATCCCTTCACTACCTGCGGAACCACCTTTATTTTTATCCGGAACATCGCGACCATGATGTCGGCCAAAATGGAAAAAAGGGTGGAGGGCATGGTGACGTTTTTCCCGCAAACGTCCCATATATCGTAATTAGTCAAGGATCCTCCGGTTCCGATCGAGCCTTTCTGAATGCCTTTGCCGGAATGTTGGCTGCCCTCCATCCCGAGACTAAGAAAGTTCTTGCTCGCTCCCCTCTCCT
The DNA here is from genome assembly GCA_964637065.1 of uncultured Puniceicoccaceae bacterium. Lineage (GTDB taxonomy): Bacteria > Verrucomicrobiota > Verrucomicrobiia > Opitutales > Seribacteraceae. Next base: position 2,658 of record CAZWTI010000435.1, on the reverse strand, counting down.
TATGCCTACCCTTCAACAGGTCTTTCGTCGCAGTAATCGCCAAGTGAAGAGTGAAGAGGATTATTTTTCTGGCGAGGCTCACCCCACCGTATTCAATGCCGCCAACCTTGATCCCGAAGCAATGGTTCGCCGAGCTCACGATTTGCGACCCGACTCTTTGCCGCCCTTGGCTCAATTCAAGGTAACAAATGAGGATTCCCCGGTTCGTAGTCGTGACTTTTTCGATTATCGTCCCCACCAACGCTTGTTCGACACCCCCTGTGCAGCGGCCCGTATTTATAAGTCAACTGCCGGCACTTTGAGCTTTACCTTGAACGCGCGTTCCTCCCGAGATCTCTTCGGTAAACGAGTTGCATTTAAATGGGAAGTGCTGCGGGGCGATGCCGAGCGAATTGTCATCGACAAGCAGGATGCAAATGGGAGTGTCGTTGAGGTTACAATTCCTTGGCACGAACGTCGTGCGGTAAGTGCCGATTCCAAGTTGGAGTCAAATCGTGTGGACATAGGGCTTTTTGTGGGCAACGAAGACCATTGGTCTGCACCCGCGTTTTTTTCCGTTTACTTTCCCGACAACCAGAAGCGAGTCTACGATGAAGAGGGTCGTCCGACGTCGATCGATTACACGCTTCATAACTATGTGGATCCCCTCCTGGACAGCCATCGAAACTGGCGGGATCACTATCGTTACGAGGATAATGGTTCTCTCATTGGTTGGACTCGCCATCATAAGAATGGCGAAACTCAGGAATTCACTCCTTCCGGTCATCTCATCCTAGCAAAGGACGAAGATGGAACACCAACGAAGACCGTTCCTGTTCGCTATCTTCGCGGCAAGGATTCCGGAAGCAAGGCCATCGTTCGACAGGTGGTTGTTGAGGATTGAGATGGGTTATTCAACCGTTCTCTCCCTTTGCCTTTTGTCGTTCGTCTGGGTTCGAGCTGAGCGCCCGCCCAACCTCGTTCTCATACTTGCAGATGATCTCGGTTACGGAGAACTGGGATGTCAAGGCAACCGCCAAATTCCTACCCCGCACATAGACTCCATAGCCGAGAACGGGATTCGTTTCAGCCAAGGTTACGTTACTGCGGCATTTTGTTCTGCATCGCGCGCGGGGCTTCTCACGGGTCGCTACCAAACCCGTTTTGGCTACGAATTCAATCCGACCGGTTATCATAACGAAGACCCTGCTGCAGGATTGCCTCTCGGCGAAAAAACCCTTGCGGACGTCCTCGCTGATGCCGGATACGTTACCGGACTCTTCGGCAAATGGCATCTAGGCGGCACCCCTAAGTATCATCCCTTGCGTCGAGGGTTCGACGAGTTCTACGGTTTCTTACACGAGGGACACTATTTCGTTCCCCCTCCCTATTCGGGAGTCACGACGTGGCTCCGCCGAAAGATTCTTCCCGGCGGTGGAAAGGGTCGGTGGACTTCTCCCGAAGGCAAACTGATTTATTCCACCCACATGGGCAATTCGGAACCCGATTACGATGCCGACAACCCCATTTTTCAGGCTGGGCAGCCCGTTGCCGAAACCGCATACCTGACCGATGCCATCACACGTGGGGCTCTTTCCTTCATCAACCGTAACGTCCACTCGCCCTTCTTTCTCTACGTTCCCTACAACGCCGTTCACAGTCCTTTGCAAGGTGCCGATTCCTATATGAAGAAGTTCGCACACATCAAGGACGTTCACCGTCGCATCTTCGCAGCCATGCTCTCCAATCTTGACGATGGCGTGGGTGCAATCCTAGCCAAGCTGCGCGAAAATAAACTGGAGCGAGATACCCTAGTGGTCTTCCTAAGCGACAATGGCGGTCCAACTAAGGAACTGACCTCGAGCAACCTTCCTCTGCGTGACGGAAAAGGAAGTCTCTACGAGGGAGGTCTACGCGTGCCTTTCATGCTGCAATGGAAAGGAAAGTTGTCCAAAGGAAGAGTATATTCCCACCCAGTGCTCTCGATCGACATCTTCTCAACCATCTCGGCTCTCGCCAAGGTGAAGCCCCGTCCCCGTCGACCCATTGACGGAGTGAACCTGATGCCTTACCTCACGGGCAAAAAAGATTCCCGGCCTCACGAAGTCCTTTATTGGCGAACTGGATCGAAGGCCGCTCTTCGGCAAGGCGACTGGAAACTCCTTCGCAACCCTCGACGCGGTCAGACTACTTCTTGGCAACTCTTTGACTTGGCGAACGATCTTGCCGAGACTACTGATCTTTCTTCGGCACGCCCTGAAAAGCGTGACCAACTCCTTGCAACTTGGGAAAAGCTCAACGCCAAAATGCTTGACCCCATCTGGGAACCAACGCGTTGAGGGTTTGCCCATCTTCTCTTTCAGCAGTAAACGTTAAATCAACTCATGTTCATGTTTCGATCGAGTGACAACATTGCGCTATAGGGTCGCACCACTAAGGGCTAGTTTCAGGATCCACTCAATTTTTCCTTTTAGGTATTTCTTGCGGACCCCTTCCTTTGCGCTTCAAATAAATTCATTCTGCTGCGTGGACTTAATTTTCTAAGAAAATTGTCCCAAAATCTTTCCGCTTGGCTATATGCCATTGAACACCTGGTGAGTGACAATGGGCAGACACCTCACCTTTAAAAGGGTAGTTGCAAAGTGGGCGCGCGGTCAGGGCAGATCGCGCGCCTTTTTT
>CAZWTI010000434.1:0-10844 GCA_964637065.1 uncultured Puniceicoccaceae bacterium | reverse complement strand
TCTCCAAAATGAGATCGCCGAGAGCCCCCTTGAGCCCCGGCTCATTGAAAAACCCTAGTTCTTTAGGCCAGATGGTATTGAACAGTACACGGCCAACAGTCGTTCGAATGACGCTTCTTCCTGAAATGCCGAATTTTGTTTTCCTCCCTTTGTCGGGATTGCGAAGATCAATCCAGTCGTGAAGCTTAAGGGCGTCCTCATGCATGGCAGTGAGCGCCTCATCGGCCGATTCAATCAAAGGCAATCTGACATTTTCACCAGGTGCACCGCCACGCGGTTTCATAGTAAGGTAATAAGATCCAAGAACAATGTCTTGCGATGGGGTAAGGATGGGTTTGCCGCTAGAAGGCGAGAAAATGTTGTGCGTTGCCAACATAAGAAGCTTAGCCTCCATAATCGCCTCAAGCGAAAGCGGCACGTGCACGGCCATCTGATCTCCATCGAAATCAGCATTGTAGGGGGTGCAAACAAGGGGATGGATACGGATGGCATTCCCCTCGATGAGAACGGGTTCAAACGCCTGAATGGAAAGGCGATGTAGAGTCGGTGCACGATTCAGCAAGACTGGATGTCCCTTAGTAACCTCCTCGAGAATATCCCAAACCTCAGGGGACTTACCCTCGATCATCTTGCGTGCTCCCCGCACAGTGTGGACAAACCCAAGTTCCTTCAGGCGACGAATGATGAAGGGCTCAAACAGCGTCAGCGCCATCTTTTTAGGAATCCCACACTGGTGTAATTTCAGTTCAGGTCCAATCACGATTACCGAGCGCCCAGAGTAATCAACGCGCTTCCCCAATAGATTTTGGCGGAATCGTCCTTGTTTGCCCTTTAGCATATCGCTCAAGGACTTTAAGGCTCTGTTTCCAGAACCCGTAATGGCCCGTCCATGCCGCCCATTGTCAAAAAGTGCATCCACAGCTTCCTGCAACATTCGCTTTTCGTTGTGGATAATGACGTCTGGAGTCTTAAGTTGCAGCAGATTCTTCAAACGATTATTGCGATTGATGACCCTGCGGTAGAGATCGTTGAGATCACTGGTGGCAAAACGCCCTCCCTCAAGAGGGACTAGAGGTCGGAGATCAGGCGGGATGACCGGAACAGCTTCCAGAATCATCCACTCGGGATTGGCCCCCGACGTGATAAAGCCCTGAATGATTTTGAGTCGGTTCGACAGCTTTTTCTTAATCTGCTTGGATTTGGTGTCGTGCATCTGCTCGTAAAGCTCCTCGAGCGCATCCTCCAAATCCATGTTTGCCAATATATCTCGGAGCGCTTCCGCACCCATCTTAGCTTCGAACTCATCCCCATATTCGTCGGAAGCCTCCCGATATTCCTTGTCGGAAAGGAGCTGCTTCTCCTCCAAGGGCGTCCCCCCAGGATCAGTTACCATGTATTGTTCGTAATAGAGGACGCGCTCCAGACTCTTGGCCGTCATATTGAGCAACAAGCCCAATCTGCTGGGCATACTCTTAAGAAACCAAATATGCGAGACAGGTACGGCCAACTCAATGTGACCCATACGATCACGACGTACCCTAGAGACAGTCACCTCTACACCGCAACGGTCACAGACCACTCCCTTGTACTTGATGCGCTTGTACTTTCCACAAGCACATTCGTAATCGCGAACTGGGCCGAAAATCTTCTGGCAGAAGAGACCGCCTGGTTCTGGCTTGAAAGTGCGATAGTTGATTGTCTCAGGGTTTTTTACCTCTCCGCGTGACCATGAACGAATGACATCCGGGGCGGCCACACTGATTGTAACACGGTCCATAGGACCTACCTCGATTCCGAAAACTTCTTTGGCTCCTTCGACGCTCATGATGCGGTTTCCTTGGTGTTTTGTTTGAAATTATAAAACGCCTGCGAAGATGTGCATTGCATTAGATGGCGTCCTCTCCCTTAACTCGCACATCCAGGCAAAGGCTTTGCATTTCCTTCATCAAAACATTGAAGGACTGTGGCGTACTTGCCTGTAATGAATTGTCCCCTTTGACCAAGGATTCGTAAATCTTGGTGCGCCCTGCAACATCATCAGACTTTACAGTAAGAATCTCCTGCAAAGTATACGCAGCTCCATATGCCTCAAGGGCCCAGACCTCCATCTCGCCAAAACGCTGGCCCCCGTATTGCGCCTTCCCTCCCAAGGGTTGCTGAGTAATGAGGCTATATGGACCAACGGCTCGAGCGTGAATCTTGCTAGAGACAAGATGGTTGAGCTTCAACATATACATGTAGCCAACTACGATGCTCTGGTAAAAAGCCTGTCCGGTGCAACCATCATACAGAATTGTCTTTCCATTGTCGGGAAGGTCCGCCTCGCGAAGATATTCCTGAATGCGATCCTCTGAGATGCCGTCAAAGATTGGCGTTGCCACCTTTAAGCCAAGTTTCTTGCAAGCCCATCCAAGGTGGGTCTCAAGCACTTGGCCTACGTTCATGCGACTAGGAACACCTAGGGGATTGAGGCAGATTTCAATCGATGTGCCATCAGGCATAAAGGGCATGTCTTCCTCGGCAACAATCTTGGCAACGACGCCCTTGTTCCCATGACGCCCGGCCATCTTGTCCCCTACGCGAATCTTTTGCTTTTTAGCTACAAAAACGCGTACGTTCTTGATGGCGCCTTGGTCTATCGGGTCACCTTGGTCAATAGCTTCAAGCTTGCGATCGCGATCATCCTCAAGATCGTTAAATTTTGTCTCATAACCTTCTACAATTTCAAAAACCTTGATGCGCACTGGGGAGGGAGGGATATCGATATATCGGTGTACGGCAGATAGGCGGCGGAGGAGAGTCTTGGTTATCTTTCGATTGGCAGGAATGATAATATCGCCAGTTTCAGAATTCTTGACGTTAAGCGGAATTTTTTCCCCAAGAAGGATGTTGGAAAGCGATTCGGTAAGCTGGGAGCGCAAATCCTCGCTTTGGTTGCGAAATTCCTCCTTGATTTGCTTTTTTTGGCGGCGATTGTCAGACGGAGAAAGCTTTTCCTGCTCAGCCTCCGTACGGCTAGAAATCTTTATATCCATAACCGTTCCATAAGTACCTGAAGGAACTTTAAGTGAACTGTCCTTAACATCCGCCGCCTTCTCACCAAAGATCGCCCTAAGAAGTTTTTCCTCAGGAGCCTAATCGGTTTCGCTTTTCGGGGTTATTTTTCCGACCATAATGTCGCCAGGTTTAACCTCCGCCCCAATCCGAACGACACCACGGTGGTCCAAATTGCGCAGCGCTTCTTCTCCGGCATTAGGTATGTCGCGTGTGATTTCCTCCGGCCCAAGCTTTGTATCGCGGGCAGTGACCTCGAATTCCTCAACATGAATAGACGTATACACGTCATCCTTGACCAACTTTTCTGAGATTAGTATGGCATCCTCAAAATTGTAGCCCTTCCAAGGCATAAAGGCTACAAGCACATTGCGGCCTAGTGCCAGTTCGCCCTTTGAGGTGGAAGCCCCATCAGCTAACGGTTGACCAACCCGGACTTTATCACCTTTTCCGACAATGGGCTTTTGGTTAAAGCAAGTGCCCGCATTGGATCGCATGAATTTCCGCAAATCGTAGCAATGTACGCCACGTTTCGGATCACTCTTTGGCTCCTTAAGAAAACGGGGCGGAAGTTTGCCATCGTCCGTGATCACAATGCGATTCGAATCGGCCAAGGCGACCACTCCTTCAGATTCGGAGATAGTGACCGTCTTGGAATCGCTAGCCACTCGTCGCTCAATACCCGTACCAACGAGGGGGGCTTCGGTTTTTAACAAAGGTACACCCTGTCGTTGCATGTTCGCTCCCATCAGGGCGCGATTGGCATCATCGTGTTCGAGGAAAGGGATTAGCCCCGCAGCAACAGACACGACCTGCTTTGGCGAGACATCCATGTAGTCCACATCCGTGGGAGAGTATTCAGCCACTTGATCGCGATAGCGACAAGTAACGCGACCCTTCAACTTGTTTGTCTTCGGATCCACTTCAGAATTTGCCTGTGCAATGCGGTAACGCTCTTCTTTAAAAGCGTTTAGGTACATGACATCTTTGGCATTCTTGTTGACTACACCATTCTCAACGGGATGATAGGGTGACTGGAGAAAGCCAAATTCATCAATCTTCGCATAGGTGCTCAAGGTGTTGATTAGGCCGATGTTCGGCCCTTCCGGGGTCTCGATAGGACAAATGCGCCCATAATGAGTCGGATGCACATCACGCACCTCGAAACCAGCTCGCTCTCGGTTTAGACCTCCAGGACCTAGTGCAGAAAGTCGGCGCTTATGAGTGATCTCCGCAAGCGGGTTGATCTGATCCATAAACTGGCTAAGTTGGCTACGGGCAAAAAAGTCGCGGAGGACGGTAGTGAGCGCCTTTGGATTGATGAGTCTGCCGGGCGTAAGAGAATCAACCCCTTGATCGTAAAGCGTCATTCGCTCCCGCACGACCCGCTCGGTACGCGCCAACCCGCTCCGACATACATTTGAAAGCAGCTCTCCAACAGTACGGACACGCCGATTGCCTAAATGATCGATGTCATCAATGCCCATGTCGAATATCGACCCGGCATCGGCCTTGGCTTGCTCCTCATTTGTTTTGCCACGCTTGAGGTCAGTCAGTTTCTTGGTCGCCGCTACAATATCTTCAACCGTGGTAACCCTCACCTCCAAGGGAGTCTCCAGTCCCAGTTTCAAATTAAGCATGTGACGCCCGACGCGGGCCAAATCATAGCGCTTGGGATCTTGGAAGAGCCTTCGGACGAGAGCTTCGGCATTCTTGCGATCAGGCGGCTCGCCAGGCCGCAGCTTCTTATAAATTTCCTTTAGAGCATCTTCCTTGTTCTTCGAGGTGTCCTTCTTCAGGCAACGAATAACCGCTCCATCATCCACGGAGGTATCAATCGCCCTCAACTCATCAATACCAGCTTTCAGAAACGCCCGCAAATAAGTCCTTGTTAGCGGTTCAAAAGCCTTTGCCAAAACCACTCCCTTTGCCCGATCAAACATGGGCTCTACCAAGACAAAACTGGAAACATTATCTTTCTCTAGCAACTCACCAATTTTAAGAGTTTCGATGTCGTAAAAAAGTTCCAGAATTTTCTGATCGGAGTCTTGGTCCTTGTCAGGATCCCAATCCAGCAAGGCTCGAAGAAACGTGGTAATTAAAAACTTACGGCGGCGGCGGCGGCGGTCAAGATAAACATAGAGCAGATCATGCTGGTCGAACTGTGCCTCGATCCAAGTCCCGCGGTCTGGGATGATCCGGAAAGCATGCAAGGTCTTTCCGCTAGTATGAGTCGTCTCCTCAAAGCTAACTCCGGGCGATCGGTGCAGTTGGCTGACAACCACACGCTCGGCCCCATTTATAACAAATGAGCCGCGATCGGTTATGATGGGCATCTCACCCATAAAAATTTCCTCTTCACTATAAAAAGGCTTGCTTTGGCCTTCCACTTCCATCTTGAGTCGCAGCTTCAGTTGAAGCGGAGCCGAGTAGGTGCATTTTCCGTCGATACACTCGATCTCGTTCATCTTTGGATCACCTATGGAATAACTAACGTATTCCAGTCGAGAACGCTCGTCGTAGCTAAGTATAGGAAAAACTTCTTTAAACACGGCCTCAAGCCCAACCTGCTTGCGATGGGTTGGTGGCACATCCTTTTGAAAGAAATCCCGAAAAGAATCAATTTGGTTGAGTATTAAGTTTGGCGGCTCGATGACTTCTTTGAGCTTACCGAAGTTCTGACGATCGTTCACGGACATAACTGCAAGATGTGTTTAATAAATGCGAAGAAACAGTAACTGAAAGTGTTGGCCTCTTTCACTCAATGACAGCGGACACAACTAAATGGCGTCCCAAAAACCGAAAAGAAAATGGCGAGGAGGAGCTACTCACCACCACCTACTTTAGTTCAGCCTTTGCTCCGGCAGCTTCCAGTTTCTTGAGGATTTCATCGGCCTCATCCTTGGAAACCCCTTCCTTGACCGGATTCGGCAAACCTTCAACCAAATCTTTGGCCTCCTTAAGCCCGAGCCCAGTAATCCCTCGAACTTCCTTGATAACGGCAATCTTGTTACCGCCGAAATCAGTGAGCACTATGTCGAACTCTGTTTTTTCCTCTGCTGCATCGCCCCCACCGGCATCTCCACCGCCCGCAGGAACAGCCATGGCCACAGCAGCTGGGGCAGCTGCGCTTACGCCCCATTTTTCCTCGAGTTCCTTGACAATTTCAGCGACTTCAATCACGGACTGGTTGCTAAGCCAATCGATTACTTCTTCTTTGGATATTTCTGCCATTTTAATTTACCTCCTTGCCTTGAATAGGATTAGCGCCGACTAAAGTGACATTTAAAGGGCAAGACCTCTAATTTCTTCAAGGTTGGTGGTTATTGTTGCACCGACAAGCTCAGTCTGGCGGACCGAGGATATCGGTAAGAAAATTTTAAGAGATTCATTCGCCCTTATCTGCCTTTGCCTTAAGGACTGTTGCCAGTTGACGAGCCGGAGTTCCAAGCAAGGACACCAGTTGAGTGGAAGGTGTATTGAGCAGTGATAGCAACTGGGTCCGGAGAGTCTCGAGATTGGGCAGGTCAGCCAAACCAACTACTTCCTTTGCAGAAAGTTGACGATCCCCCAAAATTCCAGCCTTGACGACGATCTTTTCCTTTTCCTTGCGAAATTTACGGAGAATCTTTGCCGTTCCAGACGCATCATCTCCACCCGTCACAATTGCCGTTGGACCAGTGAGGAATTCACAGATGCCCGAAATGCTTCTCTCGGTAGCGGCGACCTTGAGTGCACTATTCTTTACGACATGAAATTCAGCTCCCCGTTCAGCGAGGCCAGATCGCAACTCTTTAGTTTCATCAACCGTAATGCCACTGTAGTCGGCAAGAAAAACATAGTCGGATTTCTCTAAATGTTCGGTCGCTTCTCTCACTAAGTATTTCTTTTCGGGTCTCATTTTCGTAAAGTTATTTAAAATACGGAAAGGTCAGGGGAGAAGGGTTGTCAAATTTGGGAAAAGACCGTGCTTTCAAGTGATATGGATGGACTCATTGTGCTGCTGACGCTCATTTTACGAATATATCTTCCTTTTAGCCCATATGGACGTGCAGACGAAATCGCCTGAATCACCGCAGAGGCATTTTCTGTTAATTGCTTTGGGCTAAACGACCGTTTCCCCAAGCCAACGGCCAGAGCTCCCTCCTTATTCATTTTAAATTCCACGCGACCAGCTTTCACCGCATCTATGGCGGTGTTTACATCATCAGTGACAGTGCCCGCCTTGGGCGTAGGCATGAGACCACGCGGCCCTAAGGTTCGCGCTACCGAACGAACTTGTTTCATTGCTTCCGGAGTGGCAATTGCTACATCAAAATCACACCAACCATCCTTTACCTTGTCCAAAAGCTCTTCCAAGCCCACGTGATCGGCGCCAACTACCTCATCCGGCTTATCGGTAAACACCGCCACGACTATTTTTCGCCCGCTTCCATGAGGTAAATTAACCGTACCCCGGACGGCTTGCGAAGTTTGCTTCGGATCAATGTCTAGGGCAACAGAAAGTTCGACGGTTTCGTCAAACTTTGTTTTTTCCATTTTATCGAGAACCTCCATCGCCGCCACAAGATCAAGCGCTTGCGAAGGATCAGTCTGATCGGCTGATGTTTGATAACGTTTACTACGCTTGGGCATGACAATTGATAGAAAGGGGACGTTAGGATAATCCAAAAGTGATCAGTCGGAAACTTCGATACCCATGCTGCGGGCAGTACCTTCAATCATTCGGCATGCGGATTCTTCGTCATTCGCATTCAAATCCGCTTTCTTCGTCGCTACTATTTCCTTTATCTGGGCGTTGGTAACCACACCTACTTTTTCACGGTTTGGCGTTCCTGAGCCTTTTGGCACTCCGGCTGCTTTTCTCAAAAGAACTGCCGCAGGGGGTGACTTTAATATAAAACTGAAAGAGCGATCAGCATAAACCGTTATAACAACGGGAAGTATCAACCCAGCCTGATCCTTAGTGCGGGCATTGTATTCCTTGCAAAAGGCCATGATGTTGACTCCTTGAGCTCCAAGAGCAGGACCGACGGGAGGGGCTGGGTTGGCAGCACCTGCAGGTAATTGCAACCGAATTTCGCCTACTGCTTTTTTTGACATGATCTTTGCTTCCAAGAAATTAGGTTCAGCTTTCTTCAGCTTTCTCGACCTGCCAAAATTCCAGCTCCACAGGGGTAAATCGTCCAAAAATTGAAACTGACACCTTCAGGCTGCCTTTTTCCGCATCGATCTCCTCAACTTGCCCAGTCAAATTTACAAATGGTCCGTCGAGAATTTTTACCTCTTCCCCAATCTCGAATTGCACTTTGGGAACTTCTTTTCCTTTCGCATCTTCCACTTGACGCAATATACGGCCAATTTCGTCCTCTCGTAGTGGGGTAGGATTGGCACGTCCTATAAAGTTGATGACGCCATCCGTGTCTTTCACTTTATGCCAAGGTTCCTTGAGAAGATTGCCTTCAGGATCATAAAGTCTCATTTCTACAAACACGTAACCCGGATAAAATTTTCGGTCTCGCTGACGCTTGCGACCGTTCTTGACCTCCGAAACAGTTTCGATTGGAACCAACACTTCACTAAGGTGCTTGGAGAAATCCTCATCATCTTCCCGAAAGCGAGACAGGAAACGACGAACCTTGTCCTCATGATTTGATAAACACTGCACCGCATACCATCTAGGTCCGCTAAGGTTTGGGTCGCTCATTTACAAGTCACCTCTCCAAGAAATGTCAAGATTCACCCCTAAGGTATCCTGTCGCAAATTCTATCCAATTGGAAAGAGAGAAGTCAGCAACGGTTATAAAAAAACCCAATATTGCCACACCAACAATCACGATTCCAGTCGATCCACGCAATTCAGTAGGAGTAGGCCAAGTGGCTCGCTTAAGTTCAGTAACGGTCTCACCGTAAAATAAACGTATCTTGCGAAATGGATTCACTGGAAAAACTAAGTTATTGCACCAAAGTTGCTAGGAGAAATGGCGGGAGAAGAGGGACTCGAACCCTCAGCCTACGGTTTTGGAGACCGTTGCTCTGCCAATTGAGCTATTCTCCCGAACCTTGTTCATTGAGAAGATCATTGTTCCGGGAGACTCGGCTAGCAAAGGATGGAAGGCACGTTGTGGACAGAACTCTTTATTCAACAACTTCAGTAATATTTCCCGCCCCAATTGTTTTGCCGCCTTCACGAATAGCGAAACGCTGGCCCGATTCCATGGCGATCGCTTTTTGCAATTCCATACCCACTGATAGATTATCTCCAGGCATAACCATCTCGACGCCGTCGGGTAACTCTACCACGCCTGTCACATCGGCTGTGCCGAAGAAAAACTGCGGTCGATAACCCTTAAAGAAAGGGGTGTGACGTCCACCTTCATCCTTGGTGAGGACATAAATTTGAGCCTTCGCCTTGGCATGGGGCTGAATGCTCCCCGGAACGGCAATAACATGGCCTCGCTGAATGTCATCTTTTTCTATCCCTCGCAAAAGCACACCAACATTGTCGCCCGCCTGACCTTCTCCAAGCTCCTTGCGAAACATTTCAACTCCAGTGCAAGTTGTTTTTTGAGATTCGCCCAAGCCGATGATTTCTATCTCATCACCGACTTTCACTATTCCTCTTTCGATTCGACCAGTGGCAACTGTTCCGCGTCCAGTGATAGAGAACACATCCTCAACTGACATAAGAAAAGGTTTGTCAACATCACGCACAGGCTCAGCAATCTCGGAATCAATAGCGTCCATTAACTGTTGAATGGCTGGCAGGCCCAAGTCCCCTTCGTCATCATCTAAAGCCTTGGTGGCTGAACCACGAATAATCTTTGCGTTATCGCCATCAAACTCGTACTTGCTCAGCAAATCGCGTATTTCCATATCGACCAACTCAACAAGTTCTTCGTCATCACCTTGCAAAAGATCGCATTTATTTAGAAAAACAACCACATGAGGAACGTCAACTTGGCGAGCTAGGAGTATGTGTTCGCGCGTTTGAGGCATTGGTCCAGTTGAGGCATCCACGACAAGTATAGCCCCGTCCATCTGTGCCGCACCCGTTATCATGTTCTTAACGAAATCAGCGTGACCAGGGCAATCAACATGAGCATAATGACGGCCTTCGGTTTCATACTCGACGTGAGAAACCGCTATCGTCACGATTTTAGAGGCATCGCGAACGGTACCCCCTTTTGCAATATCAGCATAAGATTTGATTTCCGCAAATCCCTTCTTAGACTGAGCGTGAAGGATGGCGGCAGTCAAAGTAGTCTTGCCATGATCCACATGACCGATAGTCCCGACATTAACGTGTGGTTTAGTGCGTTCGAACTGTTCTTTAGCCATTTATCCAGTTGGTTATGGTGTTAATCGTAAAATTAATTTGCTTGGAGCCCACGAGCGGATTTGAACCGCCGACCTCGTCCTTACCAAGGACGCGCTCTGCCGACTGAGCTACATGGGCACAGATAGGTAAAATGAAATTGCGAGTACGAGTTAGTTTATAATGAGGCAGGGGAAGAATTCGTTTTAGTGTAAGTAAAGTATCCTCCACCGAAAACAGAAAAGCGAACCAAGATGAAGAACCATAATCCGATCGTCAAGATTTTTCGGAATAATAAGCTAGCCTCAACTCAAAACCATTAAGGGTCTAGGACAAAGCGGTAGTATCCATCACGCAAATCGAAAGTGGATTCTAATTCAACCAAATAGCCAACTAAAGCGTCATCCACCGATTCATTGCCTGAAGATTTCGCAGGAGTTGGAGGACCAGCGAGGGCATTGTCCCGAAATGT
>CAZWTI010000433.1:0-5668 GCA_964637065.1 uncultured Puniceicoccaceae bacterium | reverse complement strand
AGAAAGTCTGGCCATCGAAAGAGCCAAGGCTCTCTTCGGAGGCGAACACGCCAATGCCCAACCCCATTCCGGAAGCCAAGCCAACACGGCAGTCTATTTCGCCGTCCTCAAGCCGGGAGACAAGATTTTGACCATGAGCCTGCAGGATGGCGGTCACCTAACCCATGGACACCCGAAAAACTGCAGCGGTTTTCTCTATGACGTCGTCAATTACGGCGTGGACGGCGAAACCGGTCGAATTGACTACGATTCCATCGCCACCACAGCCCGAGAGGAAAAACCCAAGCTAATTACCGTGGGAGCATCGGCCTATCCGCGAATAATCGACTTCGAACGGATGGGACAAATCGCGAAGGAATGCGGCGCACTGCTCCTTGCCGACATAGCCCATATAGCGGGACTAATAGCGGCGGGGTTGCATCCCTCGCCAATTTCGCACGCCGACTTCGTTACCACCACTACCCACAAGACCCTGCGCGGACCCCGCGGCGGTCTCATTCTCTGCCGAGAAGAATTTGCCAAAGCCATCGACTCGGCCGTCTTCCCCGGTTCTCAAGGAGGTCCGCTCATGCACGTCATAGCGGCCAAGGCCGTCTGTTTCGGGGAGGCGGCCAAGCCGGAGTTCAAGGAGTACCAAGCAAAGGTGATCGCCAACGCAGCGGCCCTTGCCGATGAACTTTCAGGATACGGTTATCACCTTGTAAGCGGCGGAACGGACAACCATCTGATGCTCGTTGACCTGCGCCCGTCCCATCCAGACCTTACGGGAAAACAAGCCCAACTTGCCCTAGACAAGGCCAACGTCACCCTGAACCGCAACACGGTACCGGGGGAAACCAGAAGCCCATTCCAAGCCAGCGGCCTTCGAATCGGCTCTCCCGCCGTAACATCTCGCGGAATGGGCGAGCCTGAAATGAGGGAAATCGCGGGCCTTATCAACCAAGTACTTTGTGATCATGAAAACGAAAGCGTCCTTGACGAGGTTCGGGAAAAGGCGCTTGCGCTCTGTGGACACTTTGGATTACCATACTAGAGTTACTTTTTAAGAAGCAATTGCTTGTGGAAGTAATGAACTAAAGGATTAAACCGAAAAACTTGCAACCGCTCCCACTGCCATGAATATGTCGAAAATGCGAAAAAAGGGCTTCACGCTCATCGAACTTCTCGTAGTCATAACCATTATCGGAATCTTGGCGGGCATCGCCTACATGGGTTTCGGCGACGTACTCTTCTCCGCCGGTCGTACGGCTGCGGGCAAAAACCTCAAGACCATTTACGAGACCCTCGTCCAAGAGACGCGTTCATTTCCCATGAATGACGACGTCAAGAGTGCCGACGAGTTCGCCGTCTGGTTTAGAAACAAGACAAAGGAAACCCGCGCAGAGCTCTGGTTCATCCAAGACGATGAGGAAGTGAGAGCGTTGGAAGAGGACGAGGACGCAAAAGGCATCCCGGCCAATATACCGGACGATGCCAATGATTTCGATGCCGAACAAAAGAAGGCAATCGCATGGTGCATAGCCGTACCCGGCAACGATGCCGAAACCCGCAGCTTTGTGGTCAACCTAAGAAGTGGAGCCTTCCCAATCATTTGGACACGCGGCTTGGACAAGGGTGACCAGACGTGGCCGGCAGATTCTCCATGGGCCGGAGAGGGGGGGCACGTCCTGTTCAGCGACGGCACAGTGAAATGGTTTGACGAGACCACAGGCAAAGATGAAGAAGGGGTCTTCGTAAGGGCAATAAACAAGGAAGATGGCAAGGACCAAAAAGCCGAGCCCACCGACGACATTGGCGAAGCCCTTCCCAAGGGTTGGGAAATCTACGATCCGGGCAAATAAGTTCAAGTTTAAGCCAACCACATTACGCTTTTCTTTTTGATGCCGTGGGCAAGGAAGCTGTCCACGGCGTCTTGTATTTTAGGCGCGACGGACGAGCCTCGGTTCACGTAGAAGGAAAAAACGAGCCGATTCCTCTGGCAAAAGGAGCATCAGGCACCGCTTTACATGGCGACGAAGTCAGGCTCAGGCGTCTGAGCCAGAAGAGCAGGAAAGGCTCGAGGAAAAAGAATTTCGGCAGAAAGCCGAGCAAACCCCGCTATGAGGTCGTGAAGATTCAAAAAAGGGGCACGGACGAGTTTCTGGGCTATCTTCAGAAAATTGGCCAAAGAAGGATAATTCAAGCTGAGAACTCCAGATTCTTTGCGCCATTCAAAATTGTCGGGAAGGAGTGTGGAGCGAAGATAGGAGACAAGATTTTGGCAAAGTTTGATCGATGGGACTCGCCCGCTCCCACTCCATCCTGCCGTATCCTCCGTGTACTCGGTCCGGGGGGGGAGCCAATGACCGATCATCTCGGGATTCTCGCAAAGTATGGTCTCTCTTCCAAGTTTCCCGAAAAGGTCGTGAAGGAGGCCTCAAAATCACCCGACCAGGTCCGTACTACCGACAGAAAGGGACGTCGGGACTACAGGAAGCACTTCACTTTTACGATCGATCCCCTGGACGCCCGAGATTTCGACGACGCAATCTCAATCCGCAAACTTGAAAACGACCAAACGGAAATCGGCGTCCACATAGCCGACGTCTCGGCCTACGTCGCTCCAGGTTCAGCTCTCGACAAGGAAGCTCGACGGAGGGGCAACTCCACCTATCTGGTTGGCGAGGTCGTGCCCATGCTTCCGCAGAAGCTTTCGAATGGAATCTGCAGCCTTGTCGAGGGGGAGGAGAGGTTGGTGAAATCCGTCCTCTTCCGTTTCGGGAAAGGAGGAAAAATAATCCGAAGCGAGTTGGCCGAGTGCGTAATCAAAAGCGACAAGAGACTGACCTACGAACAGGCGGGGTTGCTGATGCGCGAAGACGATCTCGAGAAAATAAGGTCCGCCAAACCGCCCGAAAGCCGTTATTCGGGAAATCCCGGCAAACCGCTCGCCTCATTAAGCAAAAACAGCCTCCGAAAGTTCCAGGTCACCATTCGCGAACTCTGGGTAATTGCATCGAGACTCCGTCTGGACAGGATGCAAGCGGGTGCTCTAAACCTTGAAGGGTCGGAAGTGAAAATTCTAGTCGACCAACAAGGCGCTCCCGAAAGCATTGTCCAAGTCGTAAACGACGAAAGCCACCAACTCATCGAGGAATTCATGCTTTTAGCCAACGAAACCGTTGCAAAAGAGCTCAGGAAGAGGAAGTTGCCCGGCATTCACCGCGTTCACCCCGACCCCGATCCGGAAAAACTAGACGAGATGAGGCACTTCGCTTCCCTTTTCGGGATATCCTGTGGAGAACTCAGTTCCCGCAAGGAAGTCGCAAAGCTCCTCAAGGCCATTCGAAAGCACCCCATCTCACAAGTCCTGCGTATCAAATTCCTTCGCAGCCTGAAGCAAGCATGCTACCGAGCGTCACCGGACGGTCACTATGGCTTGTCGAAGAACGACTACCTGCACTTCACCTCACCCATAAGACGTTACGCGGACCTCGCGGTTCATCGCATCGTCTCCGATATCCTTCGCGGAGAAAAGCGAAGGAGTCCCGGACTCGACAAACTGGAGGGAATCGCCAAGTACATCTCGACGACGGAGAGAAACAGCGTCGACGCGGAACGCGAGTCCGTGAAGACCAAGCTCATCGCCTACTACGACAGAGAAATTCGGGAGAACAAACTGAAAAAGCACAAGGCGGTCATTACCGACGTGGCAAGGAAAGGATTTTTCGTGGAACTAAAGGAAACTCATGCCCAAGGTTTCGTACCCTTGCGGACCCTTCCCCGCCACGAGAGCTACCGCATCGCCCCCAACGGCATTTCCATCGTGGCCCGAAACCCGAAAAAAAACCTACGCTTGGGACAAACCGTCCTCGTCAGCATCGACAAGATCAATCATTCGGACAAACAGCTCGACTTTCGTCTCGCATAATCCTCATTTGGCTTCTCTTCTCGGTGGACAAGCAATATTTCGGTCACAATCCAAGTTCTCGACATGCACCACGATTATCAACAACGCCTCACCCAAATCTGGAACGATGCAGTAGACCGCTACAAAGGCGGGCACACCACCCCGGAAGGTTTCCTCTCGGAAGGCGAACTCGCCAACCTCGCCTCGATTGGGATGAACGAAATGGACGTCTTCGACTTTGCGGAAGACTGGGTGCGTGAAGGCGAGCCCGACCTTGCCACCTTCCTGCTCATTCACGACGCTCGCCGAGACTATTTTCTTCGGGAACAACAGGAAAACCCATCCAAGAACAAGCTCGATTCCTCCACCCTGCCGGCAAAGACGGACGAAGTTCAAGGCATTCGCTGGCTACCTCGCATCATTCCCAAGGCTCGGGCAAAACTGAAGGGCGAATTACCTCCGGACACCATGTTTTGTTGCGGAGGTGACAGAAACTTCTTCCGCACTAACGACGTGCACCCCTCCGAATTCCTGCGCGTCGTTAAGGAAGCCGGTAACGACGACGACGCAATTATTGACTGGGTCGTCTCCCGAAGCCCCCAATCCTGAAGAGATTTTGCATGCATTTCGAGAAATACCATGCCTTGGGCAACGACTACCTCGTACTCGATCCCAATGAAAGTAAGGAGGACTTGCCCAAAGATGAGATAATTCGCATATGTCACCGCAACTTCGGGCTTGGTTCGGACGGCATACTGCACGGTCCCTTTGCTTCGGATGTAGCCGATTTCGGCCTCAGAATTCTAAACCCCGACGGCAGTGAAGCCGAGAAGAGCGGAAACGGTCTCCGCATCTTCGCCCGATACCTCCGAGATCAAGGGAAAGCCGGTTCAGACTCCTTTACTGTCCATACTCTCGGAGGAATCGTGACTTGCAAGGTCTCCCCTGATGCCAAGGTCATAGAGGTCGAGATGGGAAGAGTCAGCTTTCATAGCGACGACGTCCCCGTGAACGTCGAGGGGGATCCGCGAGAAGTGCTCGACGAACCGATTGCCATTTCAGGTCATAACCTGCGGTATTATGCAGCGACCATCGGGAATCCGCACTGTATCGTCCCTGTGGATGAGGTAAGCGAATCCTTCGTCCGTGAAGCGGGACCGGTCTTGGAGAACCACGCGAACTTCCCCAACCGCACCAACGTCCAGTTCCTGCAGATCCTTGATCGCAACAACGTCCGCATTGAGATTTGGGAAAGAGGAGCAGGCTACACGCTGGCATCAGGAAGCAGTAGTTCCGCAGCAGGAGCCGTGGCGAAGAAGATGGGCTCCTGCGACGAGCAAATCACGGTACATATGCCCGGGGGGGAAATAGATTTGCAAATCGACGAAGACTTCAACGTCACAATGACCGGTCCCGCCACCCGAGTTGGCTCGATGAGACTGGACTCGGAATGCCTAGCCGGCGTTTGATTCTTTCTTCGGTTTTCGAGCTACCCAGAAGCGGCACTCGTCGGAAAAATCCCTAACTCGCAAGGGTTCGTTGGCAAGTTGCGAACGCAAGACGTCGACCTCAAGCTTGAAGCCAACTTCGCGCAGGTCCGCCATGACGTCTTCCCTTCTGGGCACGTGAATGTACAAGTCGCCCATGTCCGTTTTCTCAAAACGATCCCCGAACTCAAGCAACTGCGGCTTTTGCCTGCCCTTTCGCCAGATTAGTTTTTCACGATTCCAGAATTTCTTCCACTTCGCAATCTGCCTGTCGTGGGTGGTGAAGACGAAA
>CAZWTI010000432.1:0-4678 GCA_964637065.1 uncultured Puniceicoccaceae bacterium | reverse complement strand
TCGGGGTGCAGGAAGTAGGTGGGGCTTTCGTCGCCTCCGACGTAGACGATCTCGAGATAGGTGGTGTTGTTGTCGTAGGGGCCATAGCCTATTTCCGTCATCTCGATTCCCGACATCCTGAGAAATCCTTCATGGTGCGGGTCGGGTTCCATGATCGCCCGGAAGCGGGGTGGCTTCCCTCCCCTGCCCGTGATGTAGAGATCGGTGGACGCCGTGCTGTTGCCGTCCTCCCTGAACCCGGAGCCCGGCGAAATGATTTCCAGACCGGCTTCTCCTTCGGGTATGAAGAAGATGCCCCTGGCAATCGCATCGGCGTCCAGGGACGAGGGGGAAGGCTCGATTTCCGCCGAGGGTCGAACCCGAAAGCCCGACAGGGACTGGGCCAGCATTCCATGCTCGGCCGTGTTGGCGGGCAGGCTCCTGCTTAATCCCACGTCGACGTAGGGATCGCCCGTCCCGTCGACGAAGCCGAGATCCTCCACCGAGGTAGGAACGATACTGGCGGCACCCCTAGGATCGGGAAAACGCCCGGTTATGTGGCTCCAAGGATTGGAGGGTCCGTCGGAGTCGAACCGATGGTGCCAGTGCTGCGTATCCCTCCCCGGGACGCCCGGCTCCGTGTGCGTTCCCCGCTCACTCGAAGGCGACGGGGGGCCGAAGGTAACAACTGGCACGCTGCGGTAGCCCGAACCTCCGTCGATGAGCTTGAAGGTGCCGAGGGCGTCTACGTGTGGCTTGATCGAGGCCTCGTAGACGACGACGCTCGTGCCCTCGTCGACCATATACTGGATTTCCTCGGTGACGAGGACGCGGTCGAAGATGTAAATTTCGTCCAGCTTTCCCTCAAAGAAGGCCCTCTTCGTGGAATCCGCCCCGAAATGCGCGCCTATGGTAATGGAGTCGATATTCTCGACGTCGGTAAAGAAGCCGCGCGTTCCTTTGGAATTGCCATTGTAGATGACGCTTTGCTCGACGCCGTCGACATGCAACGCGCTCGTCCCGTTTTTATCCATCGTGACCACCACGTGATGCCATTCGTCCGCCTCGCCGACGTTAGGATCGCGAAAGACGTTCTGGGTATACATGTCCAAGACCGTGTTTCCTCCATTCTGGACCAAGTAGCGGATTTGACCCGTGTCCCGCATGTACAAGCTGAGGCGGGTGCCGTTGTCGTCCTTGTCGGAGGCGGAGAAGATGGTCATGTCTTCCCAGGCTCCGTTTCCGCCCCGACGTCCATTTGAGGCAAACCACGCAGAAATCGAGCCATGGGTCATGCTGTTCAGGTTTCCGATGGCAGGGTAGAAGTCCGCATAAGCCTTTCCGTCGAGATCAAGGGCGTCCAGCACTTTGGCTTGTGGGGAACCCGACACGCTGACGGTCTCGTCCCCATCGATCAAAACGCCATGGTTCCCGTTTCCGCTAAAGTCCAAGACGTACAGGCCGGCCAGTTCCCGAACCTCCGCCTCGGTAAGGCCGCGAGTGTAAATCTCGACTTCGTCGATGACTCCTTCGAAATCACTTCCGATGGAAATTCGTTCCGCCGAGAAGTTGGTGGTTGTTGTTTGCTTCTGAACCAGATTCCCGTTCACGTAAAACCGCCAAGTTCCGGTATTGGTTCCGGTAAGGTCACCGTGCGTCAAGGCGACGTGCGTCCATTTGTCGGAACCGAAAACGTTCGAGATGGGCAGATTGGGCAGCGACGCAACTCCCAGTATGGATAAATCCGCATCCTCTCTTCCGGGTCCTAAACTAATGACGAAATTGGTCTGCTGCTGAATCAATTCCGCTACAGAGCTAGTGTCCGCCACCTGCACCCAGAAAGAAACACTAAGCCCGGCGTTGGGATCAAATGATTTGTCCGTCGTGAACTTGTTGTCCCCCGAACCGTTGAAGTCGGCTCCTTTCCCATGAACGCCATCGGCCAAATTCCATGACCGGACCGGAAATTTGCTGCTGTTGTTCCACTCGGTGAAATTATCGTCGCCCGCCGAATCGAAGAAGGTGGTTCCATTGTTTTCAAGCTCATCGAACTTCCACTGGTGGGCAAGATTTGGCCTTCCGAAAGACGTCCAGTTGGGAGTGCGGGGAAGAAAAGACGGGACGCCCGAAGTGTTCTTGTCGAAAGACCAATAGGCCTTTGGGTTGGGTGGATAAACGAGCGCGGCAAAGGTGGTGTTGCTGTCGTAGCCCAGGCCCGTGGCGGTAACGTCGACGGCGCTCACTCCGTCGTCATCCACCTTTTCCCACAAAGACACCTTGTTCTGCTCCGGTCGATATATTCTGCCGCCCAACGTCGCGTTGCCCTCGACGCCGGATCCCCTGCCTATGACGGACAGGGAAGGTTTTTGACCATCCGCGAGATAGCCGTCGCCCTATTCCTCTATGGTGATGGTGCCGATACCGTCGACGATGACGCTTACGGTGGCGTCCACAAGATCGGCGTCGGCGTTGGTTCGGTCAATGGACGCGTTGTGGCCTTTGGAGGTCGGAGGGATGAACGGGTGGTAGGTATGCCACGTGGCGTTGCGCTCCAAGATGACTGTAACGGTCTCTCCCTCATAGTATCCTTGTCCGCCATACAGAAGTGTGACGTCCTCTACCTTGGTGGGATAGAGAATCGACTCTATGTCGGGCATATGGAGGACACGCGAGGGCGGCGAGTCGCCGGCGAGATAACTGGCGTTATTCGCGTGCCATTCCGTGCCCGGGATGAATACGCTTTGGTTGGTCTCGTCGTAAAGGGCGTCCACCGTGACCTCAGGTCGCGACGAGTAACCTGCTCCAGTTTCCTCGACATAGAATCTGAGGGACATCTTCGGCTTAACGACTAGGGGAGTGCGGTCATTGTCATTGTTGAAGCCCAGAGGGAAGTCCTCAACGGACGATTCAAGGATGAACCTGTGCCACTGGCCACGATACAGGGTAAGGTCGGGAGCTTCCTCGCCGTCGATGAAGAAGCGCTTGACGTTGCTGTCCGCCGCCGAACCCTCGTATTTTACTTGGTGAAGGATGGGCACCGCCTTTTGGGCTACCACGCGAAGTCCGCGAACAGGTTCTCCCTTGGTTCCGAGGACACGCCCCTCTATGGTCGAGTAGTTTTGCCTTTGGGGGTTGCCCACCTCGACGGTACGAGTGATTGAGCATACCCCTCCCTTCATGTCCGAGACTTCAACGCGAACCTTGTGGTAGCCAACCTTGTCGAAGCCAATGCTGATGGAGGGTTTGTTCAGGAATTGATCCTGAACCAACATGACGTCGTTAACGTACCACGCGTAGGCGAATTCCACATCGTTGTCTTCATCGGACGTCACCGGGGCGGTAAGCTCGACTACTTCTCCAGTTGATGGCGCCCGTTTGCTGATGTTGAGGGTGACGACGGGGTCACTGTTATTGTCGTCGGCAGTCTGGTAAAGCCCATCAGGGCCATTATGCGTTTTATAGCGTATCGCCACGTCTATGTATTCCATCGGGTATGTCCCGCCGTGCCGGATTGGGGTAATGTGGAAATCGGAACCGTGGTCGGAGTAGGTCCTGCCGATGGTCAAGGCCCCGTCGTGATATTTTTCCTGCGTTTCCCGAGTCATGTCCAGAAGGAGATTGGACAAGGTAAAAGTAAGGCCCCGCTGGCTGAATTCGCGTCGGAAACCTATCCAGTAACGATCTCCGGGGGCTTCCACCTCCTCGAATTCAGCTTCCTCGGGTTCGAGATGCATATCGACGAATACCCCACCCGCCATGTGGGATTTAACCGCCGGGGCCAGACTTACCGCAGGAGCAATGATTCCGCGAAGGCCGCGAGAAATATTCTTGGTGGAGTTCCAATCGCTTTTCTCCAAAAGCGACACGTTTTGGAACGTGTCATTTTCATCAACGACGCCAATCCAGTCCTTGCGGATAACAATCTCGCTCGCTGTCCCGTTTATCTCGGTCAAGTAGAGAGTTGGCTCCACGCAATAGCCAGTGCCCCCGTCATGGATAGTAAGTTCCAGATTCCCGTTTGCCAAGGGCCTGAGGCTGGCATTTACGTCATTCCCGGAACCGCGAAATTCGGGCGTTAAAACCTTCCCGCTGTGCGCAAAGTTTCCTTCGGCGTTAAAACTAGCGTTCAGGTCGAAACCGCTGTCGGGAAGAATTATAAACGTTCCTTCCTTCAAGCCCCACGGAGCTATTCCTTGTTCCGTGAGATATTCTTGCTGCAGTGGCGGGAGTGTGGCGAGATATTCGTCAGTCAGGTCGTAATCGTGATGGTATATGCGGAAAAGGCCGCTGTAGCTTGAATCCTTAAGGGCCAGCGGACTACCCAAAATAGCGGCATTGGTTGCATTTGACTCAATTTCTATGATGTCGCATCCGCGAATTTTCTGTGGTGAAACGGAAAAGTTGCCTGTCCTGTAAAATCCTTCCGGATCATTTGTGTTAATGACGTCCTTTGCCCAAAGAGTGAAGGAATTGGACCCTTCCGATTCCTCGGCTCCTTCCGGGGCAACGTCGTCCGCACTTTCCCTGTGTCCCTTGCCCCCCATGATGGACATCGGATTCCCGTAATCGATCTCGAAGCCTTCATCGCTGATGGGGCTCTCACCGTATGCCACCCATTGGTTGGCGTGGGGCAAACCAAAGCAATGCCCCAGTTCGTGGATGATGACGCCTGACGTCCATGCCGGGCAATGAGCGAAAG
>CAZWTI010000431.1:0-4582 GCA_964637065.1 uncultured Puniceicoccaceae bacterium | reverse complement strand
ATAGCCTGTGGGAAATCTGAAGCCTTGGCTTTCTTCGAGAGGATAGGATGGAAGACTATTGCGACGGATGCAATTGCACATCGAATCCTTCAGGAGAACAGTGATGTAACCGAGGCGCTACGGGAGAAATTTGGAGACAGAGTTTTTTCGGTCGAGGGAACGGTTGACAAAGCTGTGTTGGGGCAATTAGTATTCAGCCATCCTTCAAAGCGGAAGTGGCTAGAAGAACTCTTGCACCCGCTTATCCGCATTGACTGGCGTCGGGCGGTGAAATCTTCTGAGGCTAAGCGCGTAATCGTGGAGGTGCCTTTACTTTTCGAGAATGCCCTTCAGTCTCAATTTGACCATGTCGTTACCGTATTCTCCAATGAACGAATTCAAATGAATCGCCTACTTGAAAGAGGTCTTGATTCAGTCGAGGCTCAAAACCGATTATCTGCTCAGATTCCTGTCGGAGAAAAAGCCTGTCGTGCGGATTTCGTTTTGTTCGGAGAAGGAAGTCTCGACTATCTTCGTCGTCAGGTGAAGCAATTGTGCATAACCTTTTTTTGAAGTGCAGCCTCGTCTTTTTTTCATGATTCCATAACCTTTACCCTCTTTAATCATGCCTCTTACCCGAGCCAAGAAATCGAAAGATCCCGTCGAGGGCGGCGATGTCGACAAAGCGAACGAGTCACAAGAAGTCACTCAGCCTTCCACTCCTACAGCCGAGGATGAGCAATCACCCGTCGAAGTTGTAGGGAATAAGAGTGGTGAATCCGATGATAGTTCATCCTCAAATGAGCAAAAGGAAGCGGATGAAGGAAAAGAATCCACTCAAGTATTGTTTAGTACTGATGGTTCGGAAACTTCGGATGACAAGCCAAAGGCTGAAGAAAATAAAAATCCGGATGCGGACCGTGAAGATCGAGGGCGGCAAGGCCATAAGAAACAGAGACAACAACGTTGGCAAAACAAGAAGAAACACGGAGGTAACAAACAGCAGCACTCCAACCAAAAGCAGAAGCAAAGGTATAAACAAAAGAGAAAGAGGCGGAAGACACCTTCTGACCTAGAGGAACGTTGGCCATTGGAAATAGGAAACCTGTGCGAGTGCGAGGCTCTTGCAAGTGTCGAGGCAATAGAGGCCTTGGCTCAGGAGTGTCTTTCCGGTGGTGGAGAAGCACTCGACTTTAACCCCATTTATCTCCTCGATCTTGTTGGACTGAAGGAGAAGGTCTCGGAACTCGAACCCGAAATCGAACTTCCTCCCGCTCCCGTTCGCGAGGAGATGCTCAACCTGCTTTTCGAAAAGCGTTTTCAAGACAAGCTCCCCGTCAAGATAGAGGGGGTTCTGGAGGTTATGGAAGAAGGCTACGGCTTGCTGCTGCAGGTCAAGGACAATTACCGGATCAAGAGCCAGAGTGCCTTTGTGCCCAAGGCTACGGTTAAGCACTTTGGTCTACAGAGTGGCCATGTGGTGGAAGGCTTTCTTCGTCCTAAGATGGAGCAGTCCACCTGCCCCATCCTCATTCAGGTAGAGAGTGTGATGGGCAATTCGCCCGACGACGCCTCCAAGACAATTCCCTTCACGGAGCTTGTCCCATACTATCCTTTGGAACGTATATTCCTAGAGACCAATCCGGAAGTGGAATGGGACAACGTCTCGATGAGAGTGGTCGATCTTGTGTCGCCCATAGGCTTTGGCCAACGCGGGTTGATCGTTGCTCCCCCCCGTACGGGGAAGACCGTTTTGCAGCAATGCATGGCACGGGCCATAAGGGTAAACAATCCGGATGCACATCTTATTATTCTGCTTGTAGACGAGCGTCCCGAAGAGGTGACTGATTTTCGTCGCCAAGTTCCTGATTCTGAGGTCATTGCATCCACTTTCGATGAGAATGCGGAAAGCCATGTGCATGCCGCTGAAATCGTGATTGAGAAAGCTCGTCGGATGGTTGAGGTAGGTCGACACGTGGTGATTCTACTGGATTCAATCACGCGTCTCGCCAGAGCTTACAACACTACGATGCCAAACAGCGGCAAGATTCTGAGTGGTGGGGTGGAAGCAACAGCTCTTCAGCGACCCAAGCGTTTCTTCGGTTCTGCCCGGAACATAGAGGGTGGGGGCAGTCTGACAATCCTCGGGACGGCTTTGGTGGAGACTGGAAGCAAGATGGACGAGGTTATCTTCGAGGAATTCAAGGGAACGGGCAACATGGAACTGCACCTTGATCGCGAACTAGTCAACAAGCGCATCTTTCCCGCCCTCGATTTCGAAAAAAGTGGTACGCGAAAGGAAGAGCTTCTTTACCATGCCGACGAATTGGAAAAGATTTATGCACTTCGCCGCTCTCTCAAGGGGGTTCCTCCCGTGGAAGCCATGGAGATGTTCATCCAACGCGTCAAAAAGACCAAGAACAATCCAGAATTCTTGATGGGTCTTGGACGTTAATCTTAAATTTTTCTTTAACAGAATTTGTCGGCGCTTTTGAATGCTTCGCGGCCAAATTTCTTTCGGGTGGCGTTTTGGCTGGAGCATGACGTAAGGTAGCCCAGCTTAATTTCCTCGTGAACCAGACCGACGAATACTTGCTGCAGACGTGCGAACGAAACACTCAGGGGTTCAGCGAGGTTGTTGCTTCCGTTCGGGCTGATTTGGAGCAGATGTCATCCGAGGAGTTAGGCGACAGGGATTTGGCCTTCATGGATCGTCTTTTGGATAAGGGAGGGAAAAGCAAACAGGAAGTGGTTGATTTCCTCGCGAGTGAATTGAACATGACCACGGTGGACTTGACGGAGGTCAAGCCCTCGGAAGAAGTTTTACATTGCGTGTCCCCAGCACTCGCCAGGGAGTACGAGGTGTTTCCCCTGGAAGTGAATGGTTCAGAGATCGACTTGGCTCTCGCCAACCCCGTGGATCAGGACGCCTTCGACAACCTCACGCATGTTCTGGGCAAGACCATTAATCCCAAGATTGCCTACAGGGGAGATGTATTGACCGCCATCGATGATGCCTATGGTGCCGCAGACGAGCGGAAGATGGCAGACTTCTTCAGCGAATTGACGGACGAGGAACTTGAAGTCGGTGATTCAAGGCATACCGAGACCGTAAGTGATGAAGACGCCCCGATCATCCAGTACGTACACTCACTGATCAAGGACGCCTTGGCATTGAGATCGTCGGACATTCACATGGAACCTCTTGAAAAGAAATTTCGCATACGGTTTCGGATCGATGGCAAACTCCGCGAGCAATCTGATCCTCCAAAGCGACTACAACCCTCTATCATCTCCCGCACTAAGTTGATGGCGAACGTCAGTTTGGCAGAGAAACGAGTGCCTCAGGACGGTCGAATTAACGTCAAGGCAGGCGACAAGGTTATTGATCTTCGCGTTTCCACTCTGCCAACGGTTTATGGTGAGAGTATCGTGATGCGTATTCTAGACAAGGAGAGCCTAAGGCTCGGCCTGCCGCAGTTGGGTTTCTTTTCCGACGACCAACAGACCTTCGAGCGAGTCATCGGCATGCCTGACGGCATTTTCCTCGTTACCGGTCCAACTGGTTCTGGGAAGTCCACCACCCTTTATTCTGCCCTAAACGTCATCAATACTCCCGACCGAAAGATAATCACGGTCGAGGACCCCGTTGAATATGAACTTACGGGTATCAACCAAGTGCAGGTCAGATCGGAAGTTGGGATGACCTTTTCTGCGGCGCTTCGGGCTATGCTTCGGCAAGCCCCGAACATCGTGATGGTGGGAGAAATTCGTGACATTGAGACAGCCGAGATTGCCATTAACGCATCACTTACCGGTCACTTGGTTTTCAGTACCCTGCACACGAATGATGCGCCGAGCGCGGTTTCACGGCTTGTGGATATGGGAGTTAAACCCTTCCTCGTGTCGGCTTCTCTCCGGGCCGTATTGGCTCAGCGTCTGGTCCGGACCATTTGCCAAAACTGCAAACAACCTCATTTGCCTGGCAAACAAGAGTTGCAAATCCTTGGTCTTACGGAGGCGCAAGCCAAGGAAGCCACCTTCATGGAGGGGGGCGGTTGCGAGAATTGCGGAGGAACGGGCTATCGTGGTCGCAAGGGTGTTTTTGAAATATTTGTCGTGGATCAGGAGATTGAGGAAATGATCTACAATAACGTCAGCTTGGTGGAGTTGCGCCACAAGGCTCGAGAGATGGGTATGCGGTCGATGCGGTCAGATGGTTTCCGCAAGGTTCTTGCCGGCATAACGACACTCGAGGAAGTCTTGTTGACTACAACGGAAGAGGAGTAGGAGAGAGTGGCATGTACGTTGATCACAATGCTGTAATCCGGGAGATCTTCTCACAAGTTGATCAAGTTTCCCAGCACGGTTTGGACGAATTGTTTGGCGATGAGGTTCGCCAGGGAAGGAAGTCGTTTGCGGACGAAGTGGTGCGTGCCGGAATAGCTTCTAGAGAAGACATTTTAGGACTAGTGGGGCAGTTCCTCAACTGTGAAGTCCAAATAGGCCAAGTGGATGAAATCGATGTCGAGGTGTTGGCCTTGATCAAAGGTGATGTTGCTCGGCAATATGCCGTGGTTCCTCTTTACCTTTCTGAGGATGG
>CAZWTI010000430.1:0-7471 GCA_964637065.1 uncultured Puniceicoccaceae bacterium | reverse complement strand
GTGAATACGGAACACCACGGGATCGAACAGGACAGTGGGAAGGGTGGACACCTGGAGTCGCAGGTCAAGTCCCCCCAATGATGGGCGAAGGTTTCGAGCGGGTAGAAGATGATGAACCTACTTCTGTGGGATATGGAACGGGGATCATCACGCCAGATCATCGTGGTCGCGTTCAGGAGGAGCCCTCAGAACTCTTTTCGGGAGCTAGAACGGAGAGTGATCCCTATGGGTTGGGCCATGGCTGGAACGAAGATGACTACCTTCGCACCCAAGAACAGACAGACGCTTGGAAGGCACACCTAGCATCGGAACGACTCCGAAGCACCCTGAATACATATGAACAGGCGAGAGCTGATTATCCAAATGTGCCAGAGAGTGTTCTGCAAAGCTTGGTAGGTGTGCAACAAGGTGGGCAGGGACCACAGATCTCTGGTGGTGAGCGTTGGCGCTTCCCTGATGGGAATGAACATGTCCTCTACACGCACCGTGATGGATATCGTGTCGATAATAACTTCCAACGGACAGAGATTCCTGACGGCGCACAACTGGTCTCTACCTTTGCGATAGATGAAGCCAGCGTACGAAGTAATCCCTGGAGTGGAGCAGCCGTCGCCCGACACCCAGACACTGGTGAGTTTGGCTTCTTCTCAAGAGATGGACGGTGGCAGGGCATGGGGGGCTTTGAACCTGTTGGAGAGATTAACTTGGGTGAAGGGGCGACTGAGGAAGAAAGCCCTGCGAGGGCGATAGTAGGCTCTCTAGTTGATAGGGTGGATAATCTAGCAAATGCATCTGAAACAAGTGCCTTGAGTGGGGTGAGAGACACAGTAATAGAGGGACTTCGTATAGATCCAGATCAGCTAGAGGGTACAAGTCCAGAGATACTCTTAGATCAGGCTGATATCGCAAGTGCAATGATACAGCTCTGGCCTGAGTACCAGAGGATGTATAGGGATGGTACGCTGAATCCTTGGCTTGAGCGACAAGATGTGGAGCGAAGAAGGAATAACAGCCTCTTACTAAGTGGTCCGCCACCTCCCATAACTTGGTCAACGAGCACGGCATCCTTGGCTACTAATGGTGGAGACTGGATGCTCAACGAGACCTCCCGTGGCTGGGTTCAAGAGCTAGCTGGGCTGCATCAACAGTTGGCTACATTCCGTGCTGAACCACAAGAAGTGGTGACGCCTCGTGGTATTCTCGACGGAGATCCTGACCCAGAGAGCCCAACAACAGCAGAGGGTCCAGTTCCATTGGATTCTGAGACGCTTCCAACAGAAGCACAATTCAGGGCAGCTTGGACGAATCCTGCAGTAAAGGACTATGTCCAACGTCTGTTCGGTCAGGATGGACCCCCTATAGAAGTGGAAAATGCTTACGCGATGTTCATGAATGCTCCATCACTTTGGCGGGGTATGGTTATCGCGTTGCAGGAGGGGAGATAAGATATGGCACAGCAACCCTTCCGCCAATTTACTCCTGAGGAACAGGCAGCAATAGATGCAGCGCGACAACGGGCGACTGCCCCAGCTCCTCGTCAACAGGGGAGAAGTAGGCTTGGAAGTCTACTCGCAGAGGAAAGGGGTGAAGAGAGACCGGTAGACGGGTTGCCACCCCCTCCTGGGGCTCCTCCTGAGCGGAGGTTCCGTGAGTCGGCAGCAGATTGGATAACAGATCCTGGGGGGCTTCGGGCAACAGCGCTGGAATCTGTTGGTCCTGCCGCTGCTTATGCTGCTGGTGCAGCAGTGACAGCACCATGGGGTGGGATAGGTGGCCCTGTTGCTGGATTTGGCTCTGGTTATCTAGCAAGTCTGAAGGCTCAGGAGATGCGGGGCGTTGAAGACCCCAGTCATATGCAGGCTCTGGGTGCTGGGGCATGGTCAGCGTTACCGCCTCCTCTCGTGAGAGGGGCGAAGACTGCAGCAGGGTATCTCGGTGGGATGTTTGCGAAGGGTGCGGGACAGGGTGCCTTTGGCGCTACGATGGAGGAGACGGGTCGTCGTTGGGATGAAGGGCATCGAGGCCGTGACCTCGCACCTCCGTGGCAGATACCTACCCTTGGTGCAGTAGCAGGTGGAACCCTCACTAGTCTCATCCCAGGCCTACGATGGAAGGGGCGTGGGCCACGGTGGAAGCGGCAACAGAGAGCACATGACCAAGGTGTTCGGGAGAGGGGCCCTATCGATCCCAAGACAGGAAGAGTCGCTGGGCCAAGACCACGCACCTATGGGCAAGAAGCACTCATGGAAAGTCGTGCGCTCCGAATGGGAGCCCGTACTCCATGGAAGCCAGGATCCTGGGAAGTTGATCCTAAGACAGGGGGCTTTGTTCGCCAACCTGGAGCGCAGCGAGAACCCGGCTGGATGGGGCGACAGCGGTATGCCCAGAGACAGAGGGCCCAGGAAGATGCAGCGCAACAGCGGGAGGCAGATGCCGCCCTCGCCAACCAAGAACGGCTTCGGGATGAAGCACTGGCACAGACGGGAGCAGAAGCACCCTCAAGGAGAGGGGTGCTTGAGCAATTACGTGGGATAGACAGGACAGTGCAAGAAGCCGCTGGTCATGCTCGGCAGGTGCAGGAGGGGGGCGGACAAGGAATTCCAGCCAGTGAAGCAGAAGATCTGAAGGCACTCCCGAAGCAGCTACAGGGATTTCTGCAGGCGCATGGGCAGGTTGATACAGTCTCCCCAGGATATGAGTATCCAATCGCTGGTGATATGCCTTGGCCAGTTACCCCAGAGGATCCTTATCGGTGGCGTAGTAATCAAAAAGCGAACTTCAGGACGGCATGGGGAGAGCATCGACTGCCAACCTCTAGGGAGGCATATAAGGCGCTTATAAACCAGCTGCGGAAGTCTCGTAATGCACAGCTTGAGAAGGACGTTCCTCATGCAGGCGGCACTGTAAAAGCTGGAGCACTTCAAGCAAATAAGGAGGCAATAGACGCTAGATATAAGGAAGTAGTTCGTCAGCTCCAGAGCGTCATCTTGCGGAGAGCGTCAAACGACTTTAATCCTGATGCGAGTCCTGACGTTAAAAGATTTTATGCGTCACTCATAGGGCCTGAGACGCCCGGTCCAGATGGTTCACTCTTTGCTACACCTCAGTTTGCAAGGAATGCTCACAATCCTCAGCATCGATCCCTAGAACTCCGTGCTGATATGGAGACGAAGATTGACGTTGCCGATGCTCAGCTTCGTCAAATGATCACCAACTATCTCACGGTCAAGGGTAGCTCACCATGGGGAGCCCTTGGGGCAGCTGGGTCTGATGATTATGTTAGACACATCCTATCTCCTAAGCAGGCATTTGAGTCCTGGAATCAGTTTTTTGTGAGAGGTGTTGAGGCACTAGACCCCTTTGCTACGAAAGTAAATGGAGAAGGACTTCTAGCGCGTGTCTATGCACTCATTACTAAAGCGAAGAAGGCGGGAGTTCTAGCCCCTGAGTTCAGGCATCAAGGGCCAAAGCCACGGGGGAAGGCAGGACGACCTGCCAAAGATATACACGAGCCTATCTTCACTGCCTCAGTAGCAGGAAGGGCTAACCAACAGCTCAATAGCTGGAAGAAGAAATTCCCTAAGGAAGATTGGCGACTTGAGGACGTAACAGACGAGCTTACTGAGGCAGATCAGAAAATAATAACTGAGAAGGGGCAAGGCCGACGGTATTACAGGATTACCACAGGGCAGGGACGCGCTCGCCTCCGTGGGATACAGGTGAAGCGAGGCCTGGACAGGAAAGCGTATGAAGCAGAGGTCATTAACAGGTATCAGCAGGCGGCAGTTAAGGATCGGGGGCAAGAGGGTGCGGTAGGGGCAGAAGACATACTGGGGGGGCAGCAGCCACGCGGCGATGGGGAGCTTACAGCAGAAAACATTATCGGGGATCCGTTGCCCGAAACCCTTAAGCCACCACCCGCAGCACAGGGGCCGCAGGGGTGGGATCCTGAAACCCGGAAGTATTGGAGCGACAACGCTGATCGTATGCGTACGATCGCTAGCGAAGACGAGATTAGGGTTGCATATGATGCCGGACCTAACCCACCAGAAGGCTCTCCAGGGGCGCTTGCACAAGAGAAGCTTCGCCGGGGCCTTCGGGCTGGTGAGGTGGCCGAGACACGCACACGGGAGACAACGTCAAAGGAAAGAGCAGGACTTCCCGCGAAGCAGTATGGCGCTATCATCAAGACGCTTCGTGAATTACCTGATGAGGCCAAGCTGCGGATCTGGCCTGAGGGCTCTGACGCACGGAACGCGATGCAGCGGCTGCTGGAGAGGGCAGCAGCGGGAGATCGGCATGCCATCGCTGAGGCAACTAAGCGAGTAGACGATGCGAGACTGGAGGTAGTCCGTCTTGCAGCTGCGGACAAGGCGAACATAGCGTACGAACCTGGACAGAACATCTATGCGGAGTATGCGGATCCGCTTAAAAAGACGTCTAAAGAGACACTTGAAACGCCGCCTCCTCCAGACGATGGAGACTTTTATTCGAGTGAACCCATAGATTACACGGATTACGCCACGCCAGACCTTCGTCCAAGTGAGCGAGCGACAGTAAGCAAGGCTAGGGAGAAAGACACAGGACTAGCTCCTTCATCAGGAGCGAAGAAGACCTCATCTATTTCCATGGAGGAGCAGCCATTTGGGAGCTTGGGGTATGAACCCGCGTTTGACTCCCCAGCTGCACAAATACATCGAGCGGCTGCTTCAGGGTTTGAATTGCCAGAGAATGCTCGTGAAGTAAGGGCACCTCGCCAAGCCGTCCTCCCAAACTATAAAGCGCAAGATTCATTGGGCCGTAATACCCGTTCGCAGTCATTGAAGAGGGCAAAGGCAAAGGCTGCAAAGCTGAATCATGATCGGAAGCTGACAGGAGATCAAGCACTCCGCCCAATCTTTATCCCGGAGGAAGGGGTGCTGAGAGGTGAGCCCTTTAAGCTTATCGTCACTACGAAGAACACGGAGCTACCTGCTGTATTGGCGGCCAGAGGAGTTGAACCACCTGCGAAGAGTGGTGGTGTGTGGGTCCTGGTATCGGACCAGGAAATACGGGCAAATAACTTTTTGCCACGGGATTTCAATGCTGATGGGCACCTAGTCAAGTTGGAGCCGACACCGAGCCCTAGGCCAGAGGTTCAGGTGGGGCAACCTGGATCTCCGAAGGTAGCTGCCCCCTACGATCCAGACACAACCTATAAAGAGAAGCCGCGCTCAACCCTGGAGATGATGGGAGTTGATGAGGATTCCTCACCTTATGGCGGCTACGATCCAGACACAACATACAAACCAGATCTTGAGGGCTACGAGTGGATGCCCCAGAAGAGGTTAGCAGGGACCACTGATGCGGATTGGGTCTTCGTACAAGCTACTGGGAAACCCTTCACAGTGGACTTGGCTGGGAGGTTAGCGAAACTCTTCAACGAATGGGGGATTACAGACCCACGCCAGTATATCTATCTGCAGAAGGGGAGAACATATACGAAGCAGGGACAGCAAGCTGAACTTCGCCAGGGAGCAAGCGAGCGTCTACACCCTGATAAGACTGACGTTTGGCGAAAGGACCCTGATGGGAACCTCTATTTTCAGGAAGCCACGCATTATATCCCAGTTAAAGCGTGGGGGATGCACATCCGACGCCACCCTGATTTCACAGCTGCACATTGGGATGCTATTCGCAGGGCTACTGTTGATGCTGATGCACTCAATCCTCATATCTGGTTAGCCGAGAACCGTATTGCTCGCAGGGAAATCAAACGGTCGGGAACGGTTGTTCGCGAAGCATACAACCCGGAGAACATTGACGCGAAGACCATCCCACCACCAAGACACCAGCAGCGGTTCCGCAAGTCAGAGATCAAGGATGCTCTCCGAAGGTTACAGGCTGAGCGGATCCGTCACCTCCCGCCAGACCAGAAAGAAGCACTAGCGACGGAACTCCAACTAACTCCAGAGGAGTTTATTGACCCCAGCTCAGCCTCCCATCGTGATGTAGCGGGGGCCCCACGAGATCTGGCAGCGATTGAGGAGGAGATCGAGCTTCTTACAGCACAACTGAGGGAGCAAGATCTACGACACATAGCAGAGCAGGATCTGATCGGGGATGCACCAGCGCATTATAACGTAGTAGAGGTAGAAGGGAAGCCAAAGTCAGAGCTGACTGCAGAGGAGCAGGCACGAGTTGCTGCTGCAGACCCAAAGGACTGGTTTAAGGAGCCCACTGCACAGCTCCAGCATAGGGACATCCTTGGAGGGGTACAGAAAAGGGAACCGATCCCATCAATTTTTGGGGAGCTTGGAAGGCCTACGAGGGCCTCGGCTGAGGCATGGGACGAGCGATTCGGGGCTACCTCTGAGCGCACTCGTGCAGAGATCGCGGCTGAGCAGCTGCCCCGGTTGACAGGCAGCGAAGATGATTTCCTGAAGCTGGATGATCTTCTTGCACGAGAACAGGATCCTGATGTTAAAGCTCTTCTTGAAGCACGGCAGGGGGAACTGATCGATGCCTATCTGAAACCAACGAAGAAATTAGGGGATGAGATCCGTGGCTCGATTCAAGAGGTTGCTGACCCAGAGCAGTTTAAGGATGAGCTGGCGTCGTATGAGAATCGGTTAGCTGATCTGCAGGACCTCCCTGATCTTACCGGCCTAGAGAAGGACCTGCTAGGACGGCTAGCAGAGCGAGCCAAGCGGATGAATGGACGGGGACAGTCTGCTGAGGCAAAGGCTGTTCGGGCCCAGCGAAAGAAGCTGAAGCGGGATGCAGAGGAGCAGGGCCCCCTGTTCAATCCAAATAAGTTGGGGGCTCTGGGTGGGAACATTGATTGGAGCATCGTTAAGAAACTCTTTGAACGCTACCGTGGTGGGATCGGTAAAGCTGGACGGGCAATCTTCGGACCTGCCTTCCATGATCAGGCGACTCAGGTAAAGGGACTAACCGCAGAGATGGGGTATGGCAAGCTCCTCGAAGTTGCCGAGGTACAGAACACCTCACTCCTGGCAGATGTTGAGGGACGGGCGCATAAAGGTCCCGCTGATGCTATAGGGGCTGGTATATGGAAGAAGCTCGTTGATGAGGATGCTTCCCTCCAGAAGGCGGTCTACCATGCGATCCAACAGGGGATGGTTGTAGACACTGTTGATAACCCTGCTCAGGTAGCACGGCTTGTGAAGGGAGGGAAGGCAGAAGCCCAGTCGGATGAAGCGATACGGAATATGTTGATGAGTCAGCAGCATATCGCACAGGCTGGACTAAATGTCCCATACCAGCAGTTCATGATACTGAGCACTAATCTGCGAGCGGTAGTCACGGTGCGCCAACACCGGGCAACGGCACGGGCAGAACACAAACGCTTAACGGAGGCTCTTCATACGGCTGTCCTCAGTGGAGCAGGCAAGAATGAACTCCGTAAGTTCTCACGGAAGATTAGCAAAGCTAAGAAACGCTTGAATAAAGCGGAGGCAGAATGGAA
>CAZWTI010000429.1:0-3468 GCA_964637065.1 uncultured Puniceicoccaceae bacterium | reverse complement strand
CAAGACCGATACGCCAACAACCGTTGCGAAGTGTCACATGAACATACCCGAGAGCAAGAAAGGCAAATGCGAGGCTTTCGTTCGGACGGTCATGCGCAGAGATTTCTGAGCGCGCACGGCCAGTGCAACAATCTGTTTCGCCTTGGGCGTCATCTGCTCCGGGCAGTCAATTATCGTGCGTTGCGTTCCGAAGCATTTCAGACATGGACGCAGGTGACGTGTGCCCAATGAACTAAGGCGGCTACCTTCCGGCGTTCGATTCGTCCGGCGCTCAACAACCTGACAATACCTTCCCGACGACTAGCGGGTTTTGTTTGCCCTATCGGCAGCATGTTCCCGGGGTAGAATGTGATTAATCACGGAGGCGATTTCATTGCAAAGCCATAGATTTGAACGTGCGGTAAAACTTGCGGGCTTGCCGATTCCAGAATCAAACCTAGAAATACGCGGCTCGGATCCAATTTACTATTCACCACTGCGTTTAGGCGAGGGAGCCTCTGTGGTTCATGCGTTAGTTGGATCGAAGATTGATGAGTTGTGGCAGTTGGCAGGACACAAACCGCAAAAGATAAAGATAGACATTCGACATGCTGCGGCATCGCTTAATTCTATGAATTGGCTTGATGTTCAAAAAGCCGCAGACAATAACAATATCGCTGAAAGATCATCGACCCCGTGGCGTTTTATAAATCTTACCCGTATCTATCGCTGTGGAGACGGCCGATTTTTCCATCTTCACAACTCATTTAATGATGGAAAGATTGTTGCAAAAGAAATAGGGGTAGATGTTGAAGCCGACGTAGGTACGATTGCAAAAGCCATGCTAAAACAGCACGCCTTCCAATTGGAGGAATCACTGATAAGGCAGAAATTGACGGGCGTTGTAGTTCGTAGTCAGCAAGAATGGTTGAAACATCCACAAGGTCAACTTCTAGCAACGAGACCGGTCGTACAAATTACCAAGATAAGCGAAGCCCCGATTGAAAGCGCGAAAACTGACACTCGACCCTTGTCCGGGCTGCGGGTGTTGGATCTCACACGGGTCTTGGCTGGACCGACCAGTGCTCGTAGTCTTGCTGAGCATGGCGCTCAAGTTATCCATGTGGCCTCGCCAAACCTACCCACCATGGAACCTGCGGAGATAGATACAGGCTACGGGAAACGCCAGGTCCACCTAGACCTAAATAAACAAGAAGATATTGAAACTTTGCGCGAATTAGCAAAACACACAGATGTATTTAATCAAGGATTTAGGAAAGGCTCACTCGACAGAAGGGGGTTTGGTCCGAAGGACTTAGCGCAATTAAGACCCGGAATTATATATGTATCCGAAAATTGTTTCGGACACGCAGGCGCTTGGGATGAAAGACCTGGCTGGGAACAACTTGCACAGGCCGTTTCTGGTATAACCAAGGTGCAAGGCGCATTAGCGCCTCTGAACCCTGATCAAGATGCGAGTCTCGCAGTAGGGGAAGATCCAAATGCGCCACGATTGGTTCCAGCACCATTAAACGACTACTCCACAGCATATTTCGCCGCCTATGGCGTGTTAGAAGCTCTACGACGGCGTGCTACTGAAGGCGGTTCTTGGCATGTACAGGTCTCTTTGACTCAAACGGCGATGTGGTACCTGCGCATGGGTTTGCAAACGGCTGATGAGTTGAGTGACATCGCTCGTGTGGGGGCAGAAACAAACACATTCAGTAGGGACTTTAAGAAGGAATCGCTTTACAAACTGATTAGAAATGGCTCTACGTCTGACTTTGATGGCGGAATAGATCATTTTTTTGAATCCCACGAATCCGATTTTGGGAAAGTCAGCCACTTGGCTCCTGCTTTGCAAATGTCAGAAACGCAACCTTTCTGGACTTTTGGGCCTCGCCCGTTAGGGGCTGACAAAGCAGAGTGGATATAGTTTTAGTAGCCCTAGGTTGAACGAGTGCCTCTTTCCAGCCCTTGTCACTTTCGTACCAGACAGAGTTCAATGAGCCACGACCCTTGGACCATGGCCCCAATCCCTTCGCCCCATTTCCATTGTCCAGGAACAATGGAAATGCAGAACGCCCTTCGGTAGCCCCTCACTAGATGGTTGTCTTTTCGAGGGTGCAGGAGGGCACTTTCCCCAAAGCCCACTGCGGTTTCGTTCTTATGAAAAAACCGACTGTTTCTCTCTGCCTAATCTTCAATCTGTTCCTGTTCAGTGCGACAAGTGTTTGGAGTGCTGACTTTTATAAAGGATTGGATGCCTACGACAAGGGAGATTACGCAACTGCTCTGCGTGAATGGAG
The DNA here is from genome assembly GCA_964637065.1 of uncultured Puniceicoccaceae bacterium. Lineage (GTDB taxonomy): Bacteria > Verrucomicrobiota > Verrucomicrobiia > Opitutales > Seribacteraceae. The sequence goes on along the minus strand of CAZWTI010000429.1, from coordinate 1,180 downwards.
ACCTCTTGCCGAACAAGGGGATGTCATTGCCCGAACTCTTCTGGGTGATATGTATGGCAACGGATACGGAGTTCCGCAGGATTACTCAACTGCGCACAAGTGGTATTCCCTTGCTGCGAAACAGGGAAATGTCTTTGCCCAGAACAATCTGGGTGAGATGTATCGCAAAGGAGAAGGTGTCCCACAGGATGAGCAAACTGCCCCGCTTAGCTAAGCGGGGCAGTTTGTGCGTGCGGTCTTTCTACTTTTTCTTGAATATTACAATTGCCATCAATCCAACTATCCCGATCAAAATGCATACGCCACCTGATATCCACACGTGTTTTTGCGGCAACATAACATTGCGTCTTATTGATAGGGTTAAATCGGTGATGTGAAGAGGATTAGTGCTATTACTTCCAGAAGCGACCCACATCCGGTATTTTCCGGTTTGTGATACGACAAATGTTCGTAGCGCAACGCTACTGCTCTTTGTAGCCAGCCCCCCGTTGCCAAATGCAATATTTACTTTCTTATTACTCTTCTCTGATCGCTCGTCTGAAATAGTGAATCGCTGTTTCAGAAACATTTGATCGTCTTTGTAAAGCTCCATGATGAAATTGGACGTCGCTCTGCGCATCGACATAGGTTCGGGATATTTAGCTTTCGCGACAACAGACAGCGGATTCATACTTGGGTCAAGTTGAAATTCCGCGGGGTGGTTCCATTCGATGTCGCGCAGATGCACGCCACTATAGTGAGCGCAGTAGAGCATATAGAGTGGACATGCTATTAACCCTGCAAGTAACAACAACCAGAATATTTTTCTCATAGCTGCAGCTGGCGTTACGAAGCTAAGCCTCCAGTCGTAATGTTGGCACCGCCATCACTATTGTCAACTCGTAGTTTAATCATCCTTTAGTATTTGGGCGACTTATAATGTGAGTCCCTTTTCAATCAACCCCAGTAAAGGACTCAGTCTGATCTGACGGCAGCTGCCGAACAAGGTGATGCCTCTGCCCAATACAATCTGGGTGTGATGTATGCCAACGGAGAAGGAGTGTTCGCCGTCAGCAATCATGAGACAAGTTGCGGTGCTGAGCTAACGGAGTAATCCTGGCTCATCGAGGCTCTTCAAAGGAGAGCGAGATGAGCAGAACAACACGTCAAGAGCATCCGGCGAGCCACGCGAAAGCAGTAC
>CAZWTI010000428.1:0-2691 GCA_964637065.1 uncultured Puniceicoccaceae bacterium | reverse complement strand
TCGTCGATGACGCCCTTGAAGAAGGATCTCCCCACCTTGCCGATCATCAAGTCCTGGCTGGTTGCGGTGTCGACGGCGTTGCCGCCGTTGGTGGCCGCGCCGGTGCTGTAGATGCAGTCGATATAGATGCGGGTGTCTTGTACCTTGCCCTCGTGGGGCAGGGTCACCACGACTTGGTGCCAATCGCCGTTGGTTACGGTCCCGGTGGAAAGGACCGACCCGTTGCCGTAGTCGACCTTTACCTTTCCGTCGCTCTCAATGCTGAAGGCGTAGCATCCGGCTCCCGAGGCGGCTCCCGATGACAGGATGCCGCGACCTGACGTGGTCGTCTTTACCCAGAAGGAGTAGGTGCGCTTGTTCTTGCCCGTCACGCCCTTATAGCCAAACACCTTGGCGAAGTCACCCGCGCCGTCGAGATCGAGGCCGTTGCGGAACTTGCCCAGTACCCACTGGGGATCACCCAAGATGCTGAGGGATCGACCTTCGCCCGAGTGATCGGCTCCGGTCGTGCCGGTCGATTCGTCCAGTCGCCACCAGCCGTCGAGGTGGAAGTCGCGTGTAACCACAAGGGCAGCGATGTTCTCGTTCGCCACGTCGTAGGTCACGGCCAATCCGGAAGTGGCCACGGCCGTCAAGGCCACGGTGTCACCAAAGGCCACGGACGAGAGATTCTGGTCCCACGTGATGCTTTGGGCAGTCCGTTGGTCGACGATGAATTCGGCGTTGATGTACTTGAAGACGTAGTTGTCGGCGACTGCCCCGTCTGGCACGATCGTGTACGTGCCGGGCACGCTGGAGTTGTCGACGATGGTGTTGCCGTTCGCATCCCTGGCCGTGAGGGTGGGGGGAGTGGTGAAGGCGCTCACGTCTTGGTCGTTCACGAAACCGGTTGCATCATACGTGAAGGTTGGATTCGGCTTGTTTATCTTACGTGTCTTGTCCTCGGCCGTGATGGTGATTTCCGGCTTGCCGATGATGAGAGGCATCGTGACGGAATCTCCGGCAGCCACGTCGGCGTTGCCGGGGGCGGCGGCGGTCACGTTGACTTGCCCCGCCTTGAGGATGGTCAGCTTGTCGCCATTATAGAACGTGTCCCAGTCACCGTTGCCTTCGTTGTAAATCTCCGTGATGTCGTCGGGAGGAAGAACCCTGTCGTAGATTCGAATGTCGTCCAGGCAGCCCTTGTACTTCTTGTTCGTTTCCCAGTTCAGGGGTATGCCGAAGCGAAGCGGGGTGTCGCCCTCGGCCGAGCTGCGGCCCGTGCTCTCCCTCTCCGATGCAATTTGTTCACCGTTCTTGTAGAGCTTGGCGTAACGAGTGCCGGTATCGAAAGTAGCCACTATGTGAAGCCATTCGCCGGACGAGTACTGGGCGACGGGGGAGTAGATCTCGGTGCGCTTGGAGGCACTCCCGATCACCATGCGGAGCTCGGCCGCCGAGGTTGTCCGGACGAGCCAACCCTTGCCGCTGCCGCCGGAGGCCATCTTGGAGATCATGTGGTCGGTCCCGATCTCGGCCGGCTTGGCCCAAAAGGCGACGGAAATCTGGGCTAGGTCGGCGCCGACGTTCTTGGGGGCTTCCACATAGTCGTTGGAACCGTCGAAGTCGAGAGCTTTGCCGAACTTGCCGTCCACCCAGTCGGAGGCGTCCATGTTGTGCAGAGTGCCTCCCGGACCGGCGTCGTTGGCGGCCGTGGTGCCGCTTCCCTCGTCCAGTCGGAAGTGGGCGACGAGCCCTTCGCTCACCGTCACGAGGGTTATGGGATCGCCCGAGATGGTGGCGAGCGTCGGGTCGGAAACCTTGTAGGGAGGCTGGCGTCCGATGGCCGTGCTGGTGGCGTTCAGGGTGATCGGGGGATCGCCGTAGGACTTGTCGACGAAGTCGGGATCGAAGGTGAGGGTCTGAATTCCGCGATGGATGCGGAACAAATAGACCTTTTGGTCGAAGCCCGAGTCGTTCATCACCTTGATGGTGGCGTTGAAGTCGCCCGTCTTGGTGGGTACGCCGTGGATCGTGCCGTTTTCGTCTAGTTGCAAGCCGTCCGGCAGGGCTCCCGCCGCGACCGAGAAGGTCTCGGGGCTGCGAACGGCCTGTACCGGGTAAGAGAAGGCATTGGCATAATAGCCCTGAATCTTGTTCAGCACGCCTCCGCCCAAGGTCATTACCTCTTCGGGCGACAAGGAACGCTTGTAGAAACGGATGTCGTCGATGAACATGCTGGAATACCGATCGATGGAGCGACCGTTGCTGGCGTTCCTGGAGGTGTCGCGGGATGCGAACATAAGTTGCGAACCCGTGGAATTCACGGAACCGCCCCTGTTCTCCTCGAAGATTACTTCCCCGTCGAAGTACATTCGGCTCTTGCCTCCGCCGAGGCTGGCCGCGACGTGGTGCCATTCGCCGTCGTCTGGGTTGCCCCATGCGGCCGGCACGTGGTCTTGCGTGGGCTTGTACCTGTCGTTCTGGTTGCTGCGCAACGTCCAGCAAATCTGATTCTTGTAACGTGAGCGAAGCTGCCAGCCTTGGCCCCAGTCGCCGCACTTGGAGATGTAGGGATCCCAAGTGCCGTCGGGAGCCTCCTTGAACCACATGGCGACGGGGAATTGTGATCCGCCGTCGAACACGGTCTGACCCTCGCCGTCGTCGACGTAGACGTACTTGTTTCCGTTCAGGTTGAGGGCCTTGCCCGCG
>CAZWTI010000427.1:0-3962 GCA_964637065.1 uncultured Puniceicoccaceae bacterium | reverse complement strand
CGCAATCTTTGCGGCTTCGTCGGTCAGGAGCTTATTGAACTTGGTTCGCCTTCGAGCCGGCCGATCATCAGCCCCGGCGAAAGCGGTCTTCACCGCTTGACGAAATTCGGATAGCTCCCGAGCCATCCAAAGCGGATCCATCACCGTCTTGTCTTGAAAGTTACGCGCAAGAGCGGCTAGGAATGAAAGATAGTTCTTGGCTTTCTTACTGGCGAGCAACAGGAACACAAAGCGCACTTCCTCGTAGGTTTCCTTCCCCTCGAAGGAAAGTCCCGCAGGGCAACGTCCAATTGCCAGGGCATAAGGTCTTTTCATCTTTACCCTGGCGTGGGGTAGGGCCACACCCTCTCCCAAGTAGCTCGAGAGAGAAGTTTCTCTCGTCAAGAGTTCCTCCAAAATAGCTTTGCGCGGTGTTCTTCTGCCTAAGACAGGAACGAATGTGGCGAGCAATTCCGCGTAGGCCGAAGGTAAGTCCTTGCTCTTTAAATCAATGATGCGTGAGGAGGCAATGTAGCGATCTATGCGCATGGGGTAATTGACGAGCTATCAGGTTTCCGACCCCAAGGATTCCTTTGCATCCATCATTATTTCTCCCACTCCAAGGCACCGCTCTTGAGCTCGTAAAGTAACCCTATGCCGAGAATTGCCGTAAAGAATAGCATAGGGCCCAGAATGGGGATGCCTGCCGCAACCAAGTCGCGGTGAGTAAGAACCCAAGGTATCAAGAAAACGACGTCGAGGTCGAACAGGATGAAGAGCATTGCGGTGATGTAGAACTTGACCGAGTAACTGGTCTTTCCCGGTTTCTCGGTTGCCATGCCGCATTCGTAGGGTGAATCCTTTATTTTTCCTGGGCGTCCCTTTTGGCCGAAAAGGTGACTGAAGCCCAATATGCTCACTCCAATGCCCACCGCTAGAAGGATTTGGATAAGTATGGGCAAATATTCACTCAGTTCCATGCTTACAGCAAGATGGCGACTTTGGTAGCCAAGGGCAAGATGATTCGTGGCTCGCACAGGTAAAGCTTCCGAATTTTTCCGTGCTTGCGCTCGATTGGAATTATCGGTTACATTTAAGTGACCTCCATTTAACTTTAAACCTCTTCTGTGATAACTACTTTGGGGGAAATTTACCAATACGAATAGGAAGGACATCTATGAGAACGAATTTAAGGAAAAAGAAACTGGGCTTGGGTCGGTCGAGCGGCGGTTTCACCTTGGTGGAAATGCTCATCGTGTTGGCCATGATCGGGCTTGTGGCGGGCTTGACCATTTACAACCTAAGCGGATCCTTTGAGTCGGGTAAGATTAATACTGCCCGCAATTGGGTGAATGGTCCCGGAAAGGCGGCCGTGACCACTTATTACATCCAAGCAGGGAAATATCCGACGTCCCTCGACGATTTGTTGGTGGCTCCTCAGGGAGCGACTGCAGCGGTAGTGGACAAGGCCAGCGGCTTGGTAGACCCTTGGAAGAAAAAATACCAATACAAAGCCCCGCCGGGAGACAAGAATCCGGGAAGCTTCGATCTCTGGACGACTGCTCCCGACGGCACGATGATCGGGAACTGGGACACTGCTGTCGGCAACTAGTTCAATTTTCGCCCGGGCAAGTTATGCGTCGTTCGGGGTTTACGCTCATCGAGGTCCTTTTGGTTCTCGCCCTGCTTGCCATAATTGCCGCAATGACAGCGGGAATTTCGGTTGGCTTGGTGGACGCGGCCAAGGTGGAACCGCCCGAGCGTGTCCTTAAGAGAGCGGTTCTTGATGCAGTCTACCATGCAAGCGAGCGTAAGGAACCCGCTTTTCTCCGATACGCCAAGGATCGGGCGACTTTTTTAGTTACGGATGCCGCCGGCGAAGTCTTGGCGGAACATGCCGTCTATGAGGACATGCCGACCGGCGAAGATCGTGAAGGGCAATGGGAGGAGCGGGCGTTGCCGGAGGTGACCTTCATGGCTGAGGGACCGCTTTCGGGGGAATCCGGGGGGTCCACTGAGCTCGAGGAGGAACATCTGGAGCTAGTCCGAGTCCCTTTTCAATCCGGGGTTAGTCCCCCATTCAGGGCAAGGATCAGCTTTCTGGACAAGGAGCAAGTTTTGCCGTTCGATCCTTTTTCGGGTTATGTTATCAAGCAGGAGGAAGACTAGGAATTGAAAGCTCCAAATTATTTCCGCGTTGGACAGGCTAGTCGAAGTTTTCCGGCTTCGCACACTCGCCACGCAAGTGGCTATCTCTTGATCGAAGTCTTGGTTGCCCTGGCTCTCTTCGGGATGGCTGCGGTATATTTGGTGGATGGGGCATTCGTGGCGGCTCGTTTCAGTAGGCAAATGAAGGATACCCGAGAGATGGAGCAGGACTTGCGTTGGGTTCGCAGCCAGATATTTGCTGAATCCGACTATGAGAAAATAAGCGACGGTGACGAAATTCAAACCCTGACCCTTGGCGAGGTTCGCTGGGAAACCGAAGTGGAACTGTCCACGGTGGTAGACGTCTACAAGGTTCTCTTAAGACTCGAGTACGATGGATCGGAAGAGATGGGCATCGAGCCAGGTGAGCGAGAATCCGTCATGTACTTGCTCCGACCGACGTGGTCCAAGCATGGAGATTTCGCGACAGATCGAAGTCGTTTGCTTCAAGATAAGCGCGACAAGATTCGTGAAATCAGGGAGGAAAGGAAGCGATGAAAGATCGTTCTCACAACTTTATTACCCCTAATATTCCTCCACTTGGAAAGGCTCAAAAAGCCTTTACCTTGATCGAGGTCTTGGTGGCCTTGGTCATATGCGGACTTGTCCTTACGGCGGCCACCTCCTTGCTTGTGACCGTCTCCAGGGCGTGGGCTGATCGACCCGCCACTCGGGATGCCTTCGACGCCCACGTGAACGGAGTCGGTCGCTTTCTCGCCGCCTTGATGGACAAGGCGACCATTCCCCCCGGCGCTTCCGGTCAAGTCGGGCCCATTCGCTTGGACCGTCCGGTCGGGTTTTCCGATACGGAAGACCCTCTCGTCAGCTTTTTCGTTCGTGAGGCTCCGCCTCTTCTCGTTTGGCCTCGTGGGTTGGCGCCGCGGGTCCATTGCTATCTATATTTCGAGGATGGCGAGGGGCTCAGCCTCTTGTGGTACTCGGACCTGCAGGAGATGGAGCGGGGCGAGAACGGCAAACCCGAACTGGAGGATGAGGACGATCTTTTCAAGACTCCCATCAGTTCCCTTTGTGAAGAAGTCGTTTACTGCTATTATGGGGAAGAGGGAGCCGACGCCGATGACTTCATGGAATGGGAGAAGGAATCTGAACTGGAGGAAAATGCTGAAAACGGACAATTCCGGCTACCTGCGTTCGTCCAGCTTGTCTTTCGAAAACCCAAGGAAGACCTCGAGAGAACCGTTACCATTCCCGTCGAGCGGATGTCGCCAAACGGATTGAGTCCTGACAAACGATGAATCGCATGCTTTCAAAGGTACGAAAGAGAAGGGGATCGGTGTTGGTCTTTGTTTTGGCCTTGATTGTGTTGCTGTCGGTTCTTGCCATGCGATTGCTCGATGAGACGATGCAGGAGATTCGACACGTCAGCCAGTTTCATAAAAGGGACGACCTTCGTTTGCATGCCTACTCAGCGTTGGAAGTGGCCTTGGGTTCATTGACGGAATGGAAACTCGTGGAGGGACAGTTGTTTGCTCCCTCTCAGGGATGTGGCGACCCGATAGGCTATTCCGAGATTGAGATTCCCCAATCGGGCGTCAAGTGGGAGGTTAGAATCGAGGATGAGACCGGCAAGATTCCCTTCGGCGCCTTCAAGGAAAAGGACTTGGTGGCACTTTTCTCTGTCATGATGGCCGAAGAGGACGAGCTCGTCGACGAGGACGATGGCGAACCTTTGGTCGATTGCCTCATGGATTGGCAGGACAAGGACGACGAGGACAGAGACGAGGGAGCTGAGTCAGACCACTACGAGAGTCTCG
>CAZWTI010000426.1:0-9168 GCA_964637065.1 uncultured Puniceicoccaceae bacterium | reverse complement strand
TTTGGGGGGGGGGGGTGGTTGGGGGGTTTGTGGTGTTTTGGGGGGGGGGGGGTGGTTGTTTGGTTTGCTTGGGTATGGGCTGCTGGGGGGAGGTTGGGTTTCGCGCTCTACCATCTGTTGGTCAAGCCGGCGCTCGGATTGCTGCGTCGGACTCTGGCGGGGCGCCGTCGCGGCAGAGTGGACGCTTCTGGCCCCAAGGTCGTCCTGTTTTCCTGCCCGGTCTACTGGCGCGAATGCATAGATGAGACGGGCGGCGTCGAATTCAACGACGCGATCGCGGGGAACTGTATTCGCGACCTGCTGCGTCGCGGGTGCGACGTAATGGGCATAGACGCCGAGGTCAACGTGCCCAGGCGCAGGTATTTGGAAGCCGTCGGGCAGAAGCGTCGTTCCAACGTCGAATGGCGGGTTTTAGAAGATTACCAGGGCGGCATCGCCCTCGGCGCGAACAAGGAGCAAATGGCGGTGTTGCGCCGCTTGCGGCGGGCGTGGAACGCGGAAACCAGCTGGCGGCGGGGGATGCGTTACCGGGGTGTGGCGATGGACACCTTATTTGGTGGGCGATTCGATTATCTCTTCGAGGTGTACTTCGCCGAGGTGTTGGGTTATATCGCCACAGTTGACCGCGTCGCCACCGTCGAGCGCCCGGCCCTCTTCCTCATCGTGTACGAAGAGGGGCCCTATGGCCGCGCCGCCACCATCGTCGGGCGCAAAAGGGGCATCCCGACCCTGGCGCTGCAACACGGGACGCTGGCGGGGCCACACATTCCCGCCTATTTCTTCCGCCGGGTGTCGCAGGATCCGGACCGTGACCCGGTTTCGTGCCCGATCCCCGATTGCACAGCCGTGTACGGGCAGCGGACCAGACAGATGCTGACGGAGGTCAGCGCCTACCCGGAACACAGTGTTGAAGTCGTGGGCATGCCCTCCTACGACTCGGCTATACGGGCGTTGAAGGACGTGGGGCGGTCGGCCCTGTGCAAAACCCTGGGGGTGGACCATGGGGTACCACTGGTTCTGGTCATCTCCCAATTGATGTTCACCCAGGAAAACCGGAATGCCTATATCGCTACCATCCTCGATGCGGCGGTGAATCTGGCCGAAGTGCAGTGGGTAATAAAACTGCATCCCAGCGAGTCCGCCTTGGATTGGGAAGACGCCATCCGTCAAAGGAATGTGCAGGGCGTGCACTTGGTCCAAGGCAATATTCAGTTATGGGTGATGGCCTGTTCCGTTCTGGTGGCCTGGTACTCGACGACCATGATCGAAGCGGCCCTGCTCGCCAAACCCGTCTGCGCCGTATTCATTCCATGGTGCCTAAACGCCGATATGTACGTGCAGGACGGGATCGCGGTGCCGGTAGAAGATAGCAACGCGCTGGTCGAATATTTGCGCGAGGTGGGACCGGATGGCGGCTCGGTGCCTTATCCGAGATTGGACCAGCACGTGCACGCGCCGGATGGAAAGGCGTCTACGCGGGTCGCTGATCTGGCCGAACGCCTGATGGCCTCCGCCGGGAAGCCGGCGGCGCGTTCGGATCAATGACCCATAGGCGCTGGGGTGAGAAAAAAATTCCTATTGATATTTTTGGAATTTGTCGATGAATGAAATATCGGTCTCCCAAAATGCGCCAGGGGCTACGGCGCCCTAAGGTTGGGCTATACTAAAAGGATGTCTTTATGTATCTTGGTGAGAGTGTATATACTTACTGATGAAGGAGTTGCGGTCACGTGGTCTTCCAGTGTCGGCAACCCCTGGGCAACAAGTGGCATTACGGAATACCGATACTTGCAACGGCCCGTCCTCGCTGGCAGGCTGATTGCTTGTTCAGGTGTGTATTTTAAGTCATTTCTTAGGATATGAGGACGACCTTTCCTATGAAAATAAACAGCGTGCAATTTTCTCTTGGGTCCAACATAAAGGACCTCAAATTCCACTTCAATCGCGGTCGCGGTCACTTGCTACGCTACGCATGGAATCGCTTCAAGTGGCACTACTACCCCCGTTTCGGGCTAGTTGCGCGTTTTCCCGACCATGTCGACATCGAGTTGTCAAGCGCGTGCGATATGAAGTGCCCTATGTGCTATACCACCACGCCCGAGTTTAAGAAGATGGTGCCCAAAAAACTCCTCGACCTCGAGCTCTTCAAGAAGATCGTCGACGAATGCGCCCACTACGGGACCTATTCGATCAGACTTAGCCTGCGCGGCGAGCCCTTTCTCAACCGCGATATCGTCGAGATGACGCGCTACGCCAAGGAAAAAGGCGTCAAGGAAGTGGCGACCCTAACCAATGGACTGAAGCTGACGCCGGAGATTTTCGAGCAGATGATGGACGCCGGGCTGGATTGGATAACAATTTCCTTCGATGGTTTGGGCGAAACCTATGAACGCATCCGCAAGCCGGCCAAATTCGATGTGGCGGTGGACAAGATCCGCCAATACCACGAGATCAAGAAACGGCGTGGCAGTGAAAAACCGGTGGTCAAAATCCAGAGCGTGTGGCCGGCCATCGCCGACGCACCCCAGGACTTTTACGACCTCTTCGAACCGATTGCCGATCAGGTCTTCTCCAATCCTATAGTCGACTACCTAAACAACGATGAGCGTATCGTCTACCAGGAGGACTTCACCTGCCCGGTGCTGTGGCAGCGCCTGGTTGTCGGGGCCGACGGGTCGGTGTTCCTTTGCATCAACGACGAATACGGCAAGCACGTAATCGGCAATGCGCGCGAACAGTCACTCTACGAAATGTGGCATGGTCCCCGCATGCAAGCGGCTCGACGCATCCACCGGAACAAGCAGGGGGTAGAGCAGATCGAGTTGTGCCGTGAGTGCCACTTGCCGCGCCAGACCGAGGCGGAGCTGACGCAGATCGGCGGGCGCGACATCGCCGTCGACAACTACGTCAATCGCACCCAAGAGGTGGGTCGCTGAGGCGCTGGGGCTGGCTTCCGCGATGCCATTCGTAGTCAGTGTCCACCAGGCGGAGTACCTTCCTTGGTTGGGTTTTATCGACAAGATGGACCAGAGCGACCTCTTCGTGTTGCTAGACACCGTCCAATACCGGAAAAATTACTTTCAAAACAGGAACAAAATCCGGGTCCGCGAAGGGTCGCGCTGGTTGACAGTGCCCGTCGCCAAGGGGCCGCACACGCGGCGGATCTGCGAAATGGAGATCGCGGAGGCTGCGGATTGGCGGCGCGAACACTGGAGGCATATTGCAGCCCATTACCGGAAAGCCCCACATTTTGACGAATTCGGGGCGCGTCTCGAAGAGATATACCAGCGGCCTTGGCAGATGCTTGCCGACCTCAATATCGAGATTGTCCGCACCCTTGCTAATTGCCTGGGGGTCGAGACCGAACTCGCTGTCGCATCCGACCATGGGCTCCAATGGGGAACGGGGGGCACCGAGGTGAACCTCAACCTCTGCCGCCACTTCGCAGCAGAGGTTTACCTTTCTGGTACTAACGGGCGGAACTATCTGGATGAGAGACCATTTGCCCGCGCGGGCATCCGCGTCGATTACCAGGATTTCCGCCATCCACAATATTGGCAACAGTTCGAGCCCTTTGAGGAGGCGATGTCTTCAATCGACCTACTATTTAACCACGGTGAAAGGGGAATGCACATGTTGAGGGAGGCGAACGCCCATGCGCGCGGTTAAAATGGGTTCCAAAACCGTCGGGCCAGGCCATCCGGCCCTGGTCATCGCCGAAGTGGGCTACAATTTCAACGGCGAATACGACAAGGCTCACGAGATGATTGACGCTGCCGCTAACGCCGGGGCAGACGTGATCAAATTCCAGACCTACACCGCCACCGGCCACGTTTCGGCCCTGGAGAGCCCGGAGCAATGGGCGGCGTTGCAAAAGACCGAATTACCCCGCGAGCGCCACGCCGAACTCAAAGAGCACGTAGAGCGGACAGGGTGCCTCTTTATGTCCACCCCCAGCGATGAGGACGACGTGGATTTCCTCGAGCAGTTGGGGGTGCCGGCGTTCAAACTTGGGTCTGATGACTGCACTAATTACCAATTTCTGAGCTATATCGCTGCAAAGGGACTGCCGATGCTCGTCTCGACAGGCACGTGCACCGTGGGTGAGGTGCAGGAGGCGGTGGCGGCGGTGCGCGGGGCGGGAAACGAAGACCTGATCCTATTGCAATGCACTACCAGTTATCCGTCTGAGGTCGGCCATGCCAATTTGCGGACCATCGCCACCTTGCAGCAGGCTTTCCAGTTACCAGTCGGCTATTCGGACCACACGCTCGGCAATACCGCCTGCATTGCCTCGGTTTCGCTGGGCGGCCATATCGTCGAGAAGCACTTCACCTATGACAAGGCGGCGCCCGGCCCTGACCACTGCCTATCGGCCGACTACGCCGACTTTGCGGCCTTGGTGCGTGGGGTGCGTGAGACCGAGCAGGCGCTGGGATCCCCAGTTAAGGAGCCGACGCCGATCGAGGCCTCAATGCTGGAATCCTTCCGCAAGAGCGTAGTCGCCGTCGTCGATATACCGGCGGGTGCCACTCTGTGCGCGGATCTGGTCGCCGTCAAGCGGCCCGGCACCGGTATCCCCGCCAAGCACTACGATTTCGTGGTGGGTCGCACAGCGCGAGTCGACATCCCCGCCGACAGCCTTATCCACTGGGACATGCTGGGGTGATCGGTATCGTTCTCCAGGCCCGGATGGGCTCCACTCGCCTGCCGGGCAAGATGCTGATGGAGATGGTGGGGCACAGCATGCTTTGGCACAACATCCAGCGCCTACGCCGCGTCGAGCGGGCCGACGTGCTGGTGGTGGCGGTACCCGAAGGGGCGGCCGACAGGCCATTGGTCGACCAGTGTCAGCGGGAGGGGTGGGAGGTGTTTTGCGGCAGCGAGAAGGACGTGCTGGCGCGTTATTATCACTGCGCCCGCGAATTCGGATTTGCCCACGTTGTCCGCGCCACCGGCGACTGCCCGTTGGTCGATCCGGAGGTGGTGGACGGGATGATCGCCATGCACCTTGCGGAGGGCGCCGATTATTCGAGCAGTAAGGATGAAGTTGGCTGCCGTGTGCCCAAAGGCGCGGGGTTGGAGATGTTCAGTTTCGCCGCCCTGGCGAGATCGTACCGGGAGGGGAGTGCCGCCAATCACCGCGAACACATTAATGAGTTCATCATCGAATACCCCGAAGCCTTCCGCATCGCCGCGTACCGGGAGCCGGCGGCCAAGCGCTGTCAGGCGCTGGAACTAACGGTGGACACGAAGGAGGATTTCCTCTTTGTCAAGAGCATCATCGAGGCGTTTGACGGCGATCACGACGCGATGACGACCGAGGCCGTTATTGCGCATTGCGCCGCGGCCGAGACGAAATCGTGAATTGCGTCATTTACACCTATGGCGGCCACCAACGAGGCATGGGCCATATCTACCAATCCCTGGCTATGGCGGACGAACTGGAGCGGCGGGGGGACGCGGTCAAATTCGTTGTCCCCGACGTGCCCGAGGGCGTGGCGAAATTGCGCGAGTGGGGCAAAGAGGTATACGAAATAGGGCATCAATTGCCCGATGAAGAAAAAGTTTCCCGCCTCGGGCAATTGATGGCCGAGTGGAATATCGACATCGCCATAGTCGACATACTCGAGAGCACACCTACACTGATGCGCTTCATGGCCGATCGGGCAGATTTGCTGGTCGGTCTGGATGACATCGGTCCGGGGCGGACTTGTGCGGATTTGCTCATTAACGTCATCCATCATCCGCCGCGGCCGAACGGGGCACGATACTGCGAAATCAACGACCTGAACTACGTTGTATTGAGGCCCGAATTCCAACTGGCTCATCAAAAAGAGACAAAAGTCACTGAACGCGTGGGGAAATTGCTTATAAGTCAAGGTGGCAGCGATACTTTAGGAGGTTTGGTGCCTCTGGCAGAAGCCCTGTCGACCCTGCCGGCTGATGTAGAAATTCACCTGCTCTTGGGGCCGGCTTTTCGCCACGTGGACCCCCTGGCCGAAGTCGCCAAAAGCAGTGATCGGCCTTTTGTGTTCCAGCGCGATGTGCGAGATATGGCCGGCTTGTTGCAGCAAATGGATCTGGCTATTACAGCGGGGGGCAAGACGCTATTCGAACTGGCGGCGCTGGGGGTACCTTTTATCGTCTCTATTGAAGAGGCGCGCGAACTGGAAACCGCCGACATCGTGGCAAGGAATGTGCTCTGTGAGAATATGGGTATGCGGCGCGAAGTCGGCGAAGAGCAAATCGCCGAAACCGTCCGACGCCTGCTGCCTGACCGGGAACGGCGCCTGGCGATGAGTCGCTCGGGCAAGGAAGCTGTCGACGGTCGCGGGGCCTGGCGTTCGGTAGAGGCAATGGTCTCGGCCTGGAGCCAGAGAAGGGAGTCAGCGGGTGAAATTGCAATTTAAAAGAGCCCTTTTCGCGGGGGCGCATCTCGATGATTTCGAATTCGGCTGCGGCGGGGCGATCAGTCGCTGGCGTGGCCAACTGGACATGCGCCTTTTGACGTTGTCGAAAAAGACACGCGCCGCCGACGGTCAAGTGCAGATCGTGCGCGATCTCGAAGAGCCCTACGCGGCGGCGCGGGCGCTCGGCATCGGCGAGCATCAGGTGGCGATAGAGGACCTGGACGGCCAGCATTTCCAGCGCCAGGCGCAGGAAGTGCGCGAAATTTTCCTACAATGGCGCCGCGATTACGATCCCGATGTCGTCTTCGCCCCGGCCAAAGAGGACCTCCACCAGGACCACCACGTTGTGTACGAGGAGGCCATGCGGATCTTTCGCGACCGCGCGGTCATCGGTTTCGAAGTCGTGCGCAGTACGTTGTCTTTCAGGCCCAACCTCTATGTGGCCTTGTCAGAGGAGGACCTGGAACGCAAGTGCGCGGCGGTCGCCTGCTACCAGAGCCAGCTGGAGCAGAGTGCTGGCTACTATTTCGGGGCGGAACTTATTCGCGGGCAGGCGCTGTTCCGCGGTGGACAGAGCAATCACCCACTGGCCGAGGCCTATGAAATCTATTCTATGCAAATGTAGCAGGTCCCGCCGATGTGCCGTCCGACGGGCCAAGACGAGGGCTATAGTGTCGTGAAATGTCTGGTTACAGGCGGCGCCGGCTTTATCGGCTCGCACATTACCGACGCTCTGGTCGGTGCCGGGCACGAGGTGACGGTGATCGACGATATGTCGACTGGCAACCGGGCCCAGGTCAACGCCGCGGCCTGCTTGCACGAGATGCCCTTGGCCGATCCCGGGATGGGTCGCGTTTTCGCCGCGGGCGGGTTCGAGGTGGTCTTTCACCTTGCCGCACAGACCGACGTGATGACCTCGGTCGTGCAGCCGTCCGCAGACGCCCAAGTCAATATCGTCGACGGCATCCGTTTGTTGGAACTATGCCGGGAGCACGCCGTGCGCAAGGTCGTCTATTCCTCGACCAGTGCCCTATTCGGCGATCCGCAGTACCTGCCGATGGACGAGAGGCACCGCATAGCCCCGCTGTGCCCGTACGCGGCCTCGAAGCACACGTTGGAGCACTATTTGGACATCTACCGCGAAATCCACGGGCTCGCCTATACCGTGCTGCGCTACGCTAACGCTTACGGGCCGAGGCAGGACCCGCAGCAGGAGGGCGGGGTCGTGGCGATTTTCGCCGATAAGGTCCTGAAAGGGGTTAGTCCGACCGTATACGGAGATGGGAAACAGACCCGCGACTACGTGCACGTCGTCGACCTGGTGCGGGCTAACCTGGCCTGTTTAGAAGTGGGCGACAATACCTGCTACAATATCGGCACCGGAATCGAGACAACAGTCAACGAGCTATTCGCCCTCTTGTGCGAACTGTTGGGGGTTGTTCTACGAGCCGAATACGCGGCAGAACGTCGCGGAGAAATGCGCCGGCTGAGCCTGGCTAGCGCGCGCGCCGCGGCAGATCTTGGCTGGCAGCCGACGATCGGGTTGCGCGCGGGCATACAAAGCGTGTTGGATCATTTCAAGGAGAATCGTAATGGAAGACTATAAAAAACTAATTCTCGAAGACGGGTTTAAGGTCGGCGTCTGGGGCTTGGGTTATATCGGTCTGTCGACGACCGCCTATTTAGCTCAGCGCGGCGTGTGCTGTGTCGGCTGTGATGTCAATGCCGATCGCGTGTCGTCCGTCCGCAGAGGCGAGCACTTTATGCCAGGTATGGACTACTGGCTCGGGTTCGACATCAAGCCGATGGTGGAGGACGGTCATATTGAGGCTACCGACAACTGGCGCGATCTCATACATCCCAAGGTATTAGTGCACTTCATCGGGGTTCCTACCGAGCGGGACAACGAGCCATATTACGAGTACCTCGAGGATGTTATTACCAAGATCGCCCATATCGGCGTGCTCGACACTGAATATGCGCCGCTGATCATCATCGAGTCGACCCTGACGCCCAACACCACTGACAAGATTGTCATTCCCCTGCTGGAAAAAGCCGGTTTGAAAGTGGGGGAGGATGTGCTGTTAGGTGTTGCGCCGCGTCGCGACTGGTTTCTCGACTCAGACAAGAATATGACCTATCTCGACCGGATATACGGCGGCTATGACGTCGGTGCGGCCGACATCATGGAGGGGGTATTGGGCATCGTCTGTCTCAAATTACACCGGGCTCAGGATCACCGGCATGCCGAGATCGTCAAAAGCGTCGAAAACGCCTATCGCCACATGGAGATTACTTTGGCCAACCAACTGGCACTGGCTTATCCTTCACTGGATATGGTAGAGGTCCTCAAGTTGGTCGGAACGAAGTGGAATGTCGGCACTTTCCGGCCGGGGATCGGCACGGGCGGCTATTGCATCCCGCTGTCGAGTAAATACGTGCTGTCTGGGGCGGAAGAGCCGGAGCAGTTGACCCTGCTGCGGGAGACCATCCGAACCGATGACGAGATGCCCCGGTTCGTGGCCGATCTCTTCGCCGCTCGCGGGTGCCGATCGGTCGGGATCCTCGGTATCTCCTACAAGGGAGACATCAAAGTGCCACGGGTTAGCCGATCGGTCCAGATTGGGTTGTTGCTGCAGGAGCGGGGCATCGGTGCTGCCGTCCACGACCCGTATTTTTCGCGTGACGAGATCCGCGAGCAGTGGGGATTGGAATCCTTTGACTTTCCTGCTGATCTGAGCCAGTTCGACGCTTT
>CAZWTI010000425.1:0-2696 GCA_964637065.1 uncultured Puniceicoccaceae bacterium | reverse complement strand
CATAGGTCTTTGTTATGTGGTGCTGGGCGGAGGCGCCACCCTTTACGTGACCTGGATCGCCATATCCACTCCTGATTGGGAAAAACCATGGTTTTTCTGGGTCGTGCTGTTTAACCTCTCTTGCGGTTTCGCATTGGGCATACCTATTTTCCTTCTGTACCGAAAACTCATGCGGAAATGGCAACAAAGTGATGGTGACTAATATCGACGACTGAATCACCCCGGCTACCTCATGGCGATAGCTGGCAATGCCTAATCCTTGCGGTAGATTCTTATTCGATCCTGCACGGATGAGTTTGAAAGGCGTCGGAACCATTGCTCATTCACCCGTAACCCCTTTGGGTCCAAGTCGCTGTGAGAACTCAGAAAAACTCCTCCAGGGCGCAAGACGCGAAAAATCTCCGCTTCGACCTTTTTCTTGTATCCCTCATTTGGGAGGATGCAGTCCTCTATTCCGCATGCCACAATACTTACAAGGTCATCCCCCTCCTCCTGAAGTTGATAGAGCATATGATTGGCGACGATCTTGAAGGGGATGCGTGGGACAGTTTCAGCTCTTGATCGTATGAAATCATTTACGGATTTTTGCAGTACGTCAGCGTAAAAAGGTTCTACTCCAAGATAGTTCCTAGCACCACAGGTAGCTGCAAGGGCATATCCGTAGGGCATCATGCCGGCTCCTAGTTCCACCACCCGCTCACCCCGGAGCATTGATTTAAAATCACACTCCAATCCACCCGCCACAAATTCAAATAACGAGCGTGAGTATTCCCCGCCGGGGGCGGCGAAACCTAACCCCATGCGTCTGGACACACCCAAACGAACACGCCAATCCCTCTCGCCGGAAAGAGAGCTCGCAAACTCCCCTTGGAGAGATTCTCCCGAAATAAGCATGTTTCCAGAGGTTTTCATTAATCACTTTTGCCTATCAAGCAGATAGAGGATCAAAGCGAGTAAGAATTCGTTGTCGCCGCCCAGGTCCCGAACTGCAGTAAGGGCATCATCAGTATATCGTGAAGCCAACTCTCGGGTCTCCTCCAATCCCCGCAGAGCTACCAACGTGGCCTTTTTGCGAGCAGCATCAGAATTGGCATCCTTGCCGATTTGCTCAGTGGTTCGCGTGGCATCAAGGAAATCGTCCATTGCTTGAAATGCCAAGCCAAGGGATAATCCTGCCCGACGTCCTTGTGTGAGTACATCATCATCCCCTTCCCTTTCACCAAGACTCAGTCCCATTTCCATGCATGCGACAAGAAGCGCCGCAGTCTTATTTTGGTGGATATAGGATAGGACATCGGCATCAGGGTCCTCCCCTTCACTCATCAAATCCTCCATTTGGCCCGCAACAAGTTTTTCACTTCCCGCAGCAACCGCCAAGATACGAACGAGACGAGCGACGAGACTTGGACTGGAAGCATAACCAACGGCAAGAACTTCGAAGCTCATGGCCAGCAAGGCATCACCAGCCAAAATAGCGGTGGCCTCATCAAAAGCCTTGTGACACGAAGGCTCTCCACGACGAAGATCGGAATCATCCATGGCGGGAAGGTCGTCATGGATGAGACTGTATGTGTGCAGACACTCTACAGAAACTGCGGCGGGCATCGGATCGTTCGCAGAAGGAAAGAGTTCATGGGCGGCCAAGACCAGAATGGGACGGAGGCGTTTTCCTCCCGCTTCGATACTGTGACGAATAGCGTGATGAAGATGCGCGGGGCGCGTGCCAAGGGAAGGCAAACGACGATCCAAGGCTATGTTCACCGCCTCTTGCAGAGTAGTGAGTTTAGAAACGCAATTCATGGCTTGCGGGAAAGATCTGAAAATGACATCTTTAGTCGCTTATGCCAAGTTTCGAAGCCGTCTGCCGCCGGCTTTTTGAAAAAGCCGGCTGGATGCCCAAGGCGTTGTGGGGAGGGGCCTTTTCCTTTGTGCCGCTGCTTAACTTCGTTTCCTTCGGCTATCTCATGGAGTATGTCCATCGACTTAAGCGAACACAAGAATGGGATTTGCCCGAATGGAGCGATTTCTCCGTGACGGAACTCTTTTCCAGCGGGTTTAAGTTTTTCGGGTTGCTGCTGGGTTACCTCGGAATCCCTCTGTTCTCAGGTTGGACTCTAAGTTGGTTGCTGGAGTTCATAACACTGGGATTCCTTGGCGTACTAACTGCAGCGCCCTTGGGCATATGCGCTGTCGGGGGAACATTCTTGTTCGTGACTGCGGTCAGCGAATACGCACGGGACGGATTGTATGCAGATGCTTGGAGGTTTCGTGAGGTAGCCACCTTGGCCCTAAAGGCATGGCAAGACTTGATTCTTCCCATACTTGCCTTCTGGGGCTTATGCATCTTGGCCCTTCCCTTGTACGGTTTCGCTTTCTTTCTGGGAGCATGGATTTTGCTTTCCTACTCAACTCTCCTTTTTGCCGAAAGATACGAAAACTCGGAAGTGAACACCTAAGTACCGATCAAAATGCCAAATTACGACTATGTTTGCGAAGCCTGTAGCCACGAATGGGAACTATTCCAATCGATGAAGGATTCCCCTACAAAATCCAGCCCCAAATGTAAGAAAAGAAAGGCCCGCAGACAAATCGGCGTGGGTGCGGGAATAATCTTCAAGGGGTCAGGTTTTTACGAGACTGACTACAAAAAGTCCCCTGAACCCGAAAAAAAAGAAGAAAAGAAGGAATCCTCCAGT
>CAZWTI010000424.1:0-3434 GCA_964637065.1 uncultured Puniceicoccaceae bacterium | reverse complement strand
CCGGTCATAACGCTACGGGCAAGGTTGACGGGAATGGCAAATCCTATGCCGATGCTGCCTCCGGTGCGGGAATAAATCGCCGTGTTGATGCCAACAAGACGACCTTTAGCATCAATGAGAGCCCCTCCGGAATTACCTTGGGTGATAGCGGCATCGGTCTGAATGAAGTTTTCGTAAGCTCCAGGATCCTTGAGTATGCCAAGATTGGTTCGTCCCGTTGCGGAAACTATGCCCATAGTGACCGTAAGACCCACCCCGAGAGGATTCCCCGCAGCAAATACGATGTCGCCGACCCGCAGTTTAGCACTATCGGCCAAAACTACAAACGGAAATGCTTCGGAAGACGAAATCTTAAGGACAGCAATATCGGTCGCCCTATCAAAACCAACAATTTCAGCAGGGAACTCACGTTTGTCGGCGAATTTGATCGTTACCTCGTCAACAGGATTACCCGTTCGCTGGTCGGTAACAACATGGGCGTTGGTTAGAACAAATCCTTCTGGAGACACAATTACCCCAGACCCCATTCCTGCCGGCACCTTTTGCTCCTCAACGCGGGAACGCCCGCTTACACCCGGTAGCCCGTAGTAACGGCGAAGAAATTCCTCGAGCGGATTCGAGGCATTTGGAAAACTGCGGCGGACTACTTGAGCCGTGTAGACCCCGACCACAGCCGGGGTGGCTTTACTCAGGACATCGGCAAAGCTCGAAACACGAGAAAGAGTGGACGGTGGTAAAGATGAATCGTCAATCTTGAGAGTATAACGACTCCCCTCGGCGAAAACCCCTTTAGTCTGAGTAAGACAAAAAATACCGAAGACAGCTAATGCCATAGCGGTAATAGACAGAAGGTGTCTTTGCTTAAACTTCATTCCGTGTAATAAAAAGCGTAATCTTTATAGTAATTTGTTTAGTGCGCGTTTGAGAAATACGCAATCCGAGCAACTAAAACCCCTTAATCTGAAAGAGGCTAGAAATACTACTGTCTGTGTGTGTTCTGCGGACTGCTTCGCCGAGGAGAGGTGCCACACTTAATTGACGAATGGGAAGGTCACCTGCCTCCAATTGTACGGAATTCGTGGTCAGAAGTTCATCGAGAACACCTTCTCGAAGACGCTCCCGACCCACTTCGTTGAGAACACCATGACTCACAACGGCGCGAACCGTTCGGGCACCGCGTTCTTTTAGGAGATTTGCTGCAGCAATCAAAGTTCCGGCAGTTTCCGTCATGTCATCGACAATCAGAATGTCACGGTCCTCCACTTCACCGACAAGATTCATGGCCTCTACCGTGGTCGCTCCCGTACGACGTTTGGCGACAAACCCAATGGGACACCCAAGCACTTCAGCGTAGGCATTAGCCATTTTCATCCCACCCACATCGGGCGAGAAAACAGTCAGGTTCTCCGTATCTTCTTCCTTCAAGGCATCAAAAAAGACAGGCGAAGCATACAAGTGATCGACTGGAATATCAAAGAAGCCTTGAATTTGCTGTGCATGTAAGTCCATGGTAAGGACACGGTTGGCACCGGCCGCAACGAGGAGATTGGCCACCAACTTGGAAGTAATGGGAACGCGAGGTTGATCCTTGCGATCCTGACGTGCATAACCAAAGAAAGGCAATACGGCGGTAACGCGGGAGGCAGATGCTCTTTTGGCCGCATCAATCATTATCAACAACTCCATGACGTTGTGGTTCGCAGGAGAACTCGTTGACTGGACGAGAAAAACATCGGCTCCACGAATATTCTCGTTAAAGCGAACGAAACTCTCGTTGTCGGGGAAAGTGGTTACAAGAGCATCCCCTAAGGGGACTTCAAGATATTGGCAAATTTCCTCTGCAAGAATTGGGTTTGAAGACCCCGTGAAGATTTTTAAGCTCGTTTCACTTGTTACCATATCAAAACTTTTGTTTAGGAGTTTGAATCGAAATCAGCAAACCTTTTGAACAACTCGGGTAATTTGCGTTGCAGGACGGCAATACGATGAGCAAGAGGGACGGGAAGAGCAGGATTCCCCTTGAGAAACGCACCCGCCTCGACGTCCTTGGTGATCCCAGCTTGGCCCGCGATTTTGGCTCCATGCCCGATTGTGATATGGCCGGCAAAACCAGCTTGGCCACCCACGACAACATCATCCTCAAAAGTAACGCTTCCACTGATACCAGCTTGGGCTACCACGAGACAACGCTTTCCAATTACGACATTGTGTCCAATCTGGACGAGGTTGTCGATTTTGGTGCCGGCACCTATGCGAGTCTCGGAAAAACGAGAACGATCGATGCAAGAATTTGCCCCAATTTCGACATCATCCTCGATGACGACTTTCCCAAGATGGGGAATCTTCTCATGCCTGCCAGACACTTGATCAAAGCCAAATCCTTCAGAGCCAATAACAACGCCTGCGTTCAGTGTCACACGTTTTCCCATTTCGCAATGGCCAAGAACTTTCACTCCGGCAAAAAGGCGGCTATCAGCACCAATTCTCACATGGCTCCCAACATGCACATGCGAATCAACCCAAACATTCGAACCAAGGATGGCTCGTTCTCCCACATAGGAGTAGGGTCCTACGAATGCAGTATCGGCCACTTGGGCTCCATTCTCGACTTGTGCGGATTCATCTACGCCGGGTGGAGGACGAGGGAAAAGACAATGTTCAATAATTCCGCAGAGAATGGCGAGGGCATGAGACGGATCGTCTAAACGCAAGTAGGCTTGGTCCTTCTTGGGTTCCCCCACAAAATCCTTGGGCAATAAGACCAGAGATGCTCTACAATCGGAAACTTGGGAACGATACTTGGAGTTTCCAAGAAAAGAGAGGTCGCCATGTCCGGCTTTGTCGAGCGCCGCAATGCCCGAAATGGAAATTTGACTGGACTTGCCCTCAAGCTCTCCATCGGGCAGAGCCTTTAGAATTTCGGCGAGAGTCAGTTCGATGCGCATCGCTTAAACCGACAGACTCGCCGAAAGAACTTCAGCTATCACTTCTAGGGAGCACCCACGTTGAGGGTAGCGACGACTTCGCTCGTAACGTCCAGGGCAGGCTTGGCGTAAAAAACACCCAACTGAGTCTGAGCCGAGTTGATAACAACATCCAGCTTCTTTGATTCCGCTACTTTGCGAACCGCATCCCGAATATCGGAAATGTGCTCCACCAGTAAATTCCGTTGCCGCTGTGCAATGGTTGCTTTGGTGCGCTTGTCATATTGCAATAGGTCGTCCTGCTTTTCCCTAGCCTTCTTCACCTGCTCCTGATACTTGGCCCTGAGCGTGGAACTATCGATGTTGGGATTCTTCATCTTTGTCTCGGTTTCCTTCAGTTCCTTAACTATGGCACTCAATTCCTCGCGAAATATGGTAATTTCCTCATTGGCAATCTTGCGGGACTTTTCCAAGCGTCCTCGAGCGTCCTTGACCTTGTGGTAGCCGTCA
>CAZWTI010000423.1:0-9850 GCA_964637065.1 uncultured Puniceicoccaceae bacterium | reverse complement strand
CTTCCGGCTGCGTTTCAGGGAACGAAATTTCGACACGAGGGTTCGCCCGTGCTCAACCTTTCCCCTCCCGAAAGCTTTTCCTCGGTTCAGCGTTCGACCTTGGACTTCACCCAGACGCTGAATCGGAAACATGCTTCGGAGAGACCCCTGACGACCAACTTGGAAGGTCGAATGGCCTCCTACGAACTGGCCTACAGGATGCAGTCCGAGGCGATGGACATAGGAGAGTTGTCTCGAGAAACCCAAACCACGAGGGAAGCCTATGGAATCGACGACGAAAACAAGGCGAAAGCCAAGTTCGGTCGAATGTGCCTGCTCTCCAGACGTCTGGTCGAGAAGGGGGTTCGTTTCGTGCAGGTCTATAACGCAGTGGACAAGCTCGGTTGGGACGGTCACGGCAGCAGTCACGAATTCCATCGGCGAAACGCAGCTCAAACCGACCAAGCGACAGCGGCTCTTCTGGGGGACTTGAAACAGCGGGGAATGCTCGACAGCACGCTTGTGATTTGGGCTGGCGAATTCGGTCGCACGCCGATGAGGCAGGGCAAGGACGGACGCAACCACAATCCCTACGGCTTCAACGTCTGGCTGGCGGGCGGCGGCGTCAATGCAGGCAACTCAATCGGGGCGACGGATGAAATAGGGCTGCGCGCCAGCGACCAAGTCCAAACGCCAAAAAACTTTCACGCGACCATCCTAAGCCTCTTGGGCCTGAACCCGGATGACTTGTTCTTCGAAAATCACGGTCGCCAGGAGCGCCTCACGGGAGTGGCCAAGAGCTGGCGAGTCATTCCGGGCGTCCTCGGCTGACAAAGCTCGGCACATCCGGCTCATTCATGAACCGCAACCCATTGCGTAAGGGATTCGAGGTAATCTCGACGGTGAGAATCGAGGGTGATCCGCAATATTGACCTGATCCATGCGCAACACACTTGTAGTTTGCATGCTCGCTGCGACAAGCACGGCGGGCGCGGACTCGAAAAAGTTTTCAATTTCAGAAGAGGATCGAGACTACTGGGCGTTTCGACCCGTGGTCGCTCCCGAACTTGCGGTTGGCTCGAAAGGCAACCCCATCGACGCGCTGGTGGGGGAAAAGTTGCGGCAGGCGAACCTGAAACCGAACGGAACCGCCTCGAGACGAGACCTGATCCGACGGGCTTACTTCAACCTGACGGGCTTGCCGCCGACGTTCGACGAGGTCGAGGCCTTCGAGGAGGACGATTCCCCCAAGGCTTACGAGAAACTCCTGGACGACCTCCTCGCCTCCCCTCGTTACGGCGAGCGTTGGGGCAGGCACTGGCTCGACGTAGTCAGGTTCGGGCAGACGAACGGCTACGAACGCGACGACGAGAAACCCCTAGCCTGGCGTTACCGCGACTACGTCGTCCGCTCCTTCAACGAGGACAAGCCGTACGATCGATTCGTCGGCGAGCAAATTGCGGGAGACGAACTGGAGGACGGAGGAGCGGAAGGCCTCATCGCAACGGGCTTCTACAGGCTGGGCGTGTGGGACGACGAACCCGACGACAAGCGGGCCGCGGAGTTCGACGGACTCGACGACGTCATCCGGGCCACGGGAGAGAGTTTCCTGGGGCTCACCATCGGCTGCGCCCGTTGCCACGATCACATGTTCGACCCCATTTCCCATCGCGACTACTACGAACTGCTCGCGGTCTTCCGGAACATGCGTCCCTACGCCAAGCCCAACTACAAGGCCAATTCCGCGACCTACTCCCCATTGCCGAAGGTGAATGGAAAACCCGCCGAATTCGCGCTAACCATAAGGGAACAAGGCAGCAAGCCTCCGGAGACGCGCCTACTGCTCCGCGGCGACGCCGGAGCCCCGGGTGAAAAGGTGACGCCGCGTCTGCCCGAAATATTCGGCAACGAAGAGCTGAAGTCCAGTCCGCCCAAGCACAAGCGCAGCACAGGCCTGAGACTGGCCCTCGCCAAATGGATTGCGGGGAAGGACAACCCCTTGACCGCCCGCGTAATCGTGAACCGGATTTGGCAACATCACTTCGGCAGGGGACTGGTCGAAACTCCGAACGATTTCGGCAGAGCCGGATCGGGCGTCAGCCACCCGGCCCTGCTGGATCACCTGGCCTCCGCCTTCATGGAGCGCGGCTGGTCGATGAAGCGACTGCACAAACAAATCATGCTCAGCGAAACCTATCGCCGATCCTCGACGCCCGACGCGGCCAATGCGAAAACGGATCCCGGCAACCGCTTGCTCTGGCGGCAGAACCTTCGTCGACTCGAGGCCGAGGCGATTCGAGACGCCATGCTGAAGACGAGCGGTCGGCTCAACCTTGAGGTCGGGGGACGAGGATTCTTCCCCACATTGGGAGGCGAGGTGATTGCGGGAGGGTCGAAGCCGGGTCGCGGATACGACTACTCCTCGCCCCAGGAGCAGCACCGCCGCAGCATCTACACCTTCATCAAGCGTACCATGGGAGATCCCTTTCTCGAGGCGTTCGACTACGCGAACACCGAGGGCCCCGTGGGCATTCGACCAAACACGACCGTGGCTCCCCAGGCATTGACCCTGCTGAACAGTGATTTCGCGAATCGACAGGCTGACGCGGCGGCCGGGCTGGCCGCGGCGAAGCAATCGTCCGCGACCCGGCTATACCGCAGATTGCTCTCGCGCGAGCCCAGCAAACTCGAACTTGACATGGCGAAGCGATTCCTGCGGGTCCAGACCCGCAGGCATCGGGAAACCGCATCCGTATTGAGATTTCAGCCCGAAGTGCCCGCTTCGCTCAGTTCGGACTTCATGCGCAAGCTTCCGGCAAGCCTCTTCATGCCCGCGCCCGATGGATGGAAAAGCCACAAGGGAGTGTGGGAAGGGGGTTACGAATCCATCCTGAACGTCGATCCGGCAAAGGGTCCCTTCGCGTTGTTTCCCTTCATGGAGATTCGAGACGCCGTGGTCAGCGGAAGGATCGCCCTGGACGGCAACGCCCGGAGCGCCGGAGTCATTCTGCGCGGCCGCGCGACCCAAGATCGTCTTGAGGGACTTGAATTCCTTCTCGACGCATCCTCCCAACGCTCAAGCCTTCGTCTGCACGGGGACCTGATCTCCGTGCTGGCCGAAACGGAGGTTGCCGTTCTGCCGGGTCAGTGGATCTCCTTCGAGGCAAGGCTCGAGGAAGACGAGATTCGGGTCTTCATCAACGGAAACTCCAGTTCCTCCCTGTCAGCGAAGTCCCCCGCCTTTGTCGGCTTGACCGGCATTCGATCCTGGGGAGGGTCGGTCTACACCGACCGCCTCTCCGTCCGGACAAAAGACGCATCCGCCGCCTGGCATGCTATCGACGGGGCCCGAACAAGGCTCGCCACGCGGACCGAATCCGACGAAATCGAGGGATGGAAGGACTATGGGGGCGCCTGGTCCGCGGTTAACGGCGACACCTTGAGGGTAGAGGGCGGACAAGGCCCAAAGCTGCTCTGGGAGGAGTTCGGGAAGATGGCCGACGGCGTGGTCTCGATGGACTTCAGGATCAAGCCCCGCACGGGCCCCATCGCGGGTTTCATCCTAAGGGTCGACAAGCCTGCGGTCGGGGCAGACAACTGGATCGGCTACGAGGTGAGCGTCGACGTGTCCAAACGCGAAGTCTTCATCGGAACCCACAACTTCAACTGGAGACGGCAAGCCACGGCTTCATGGGACGTGGAGGCGGGTCGATGGCACAGGATGGAGGTCAGAATGAACGGGGCGATCATTGCCGTCCATATCGACGATTCGGCGAAGCCGGCTCTCGAGTTCAGGCATCCCGACCCGTTGCCAGCCGGAATGATCGGACTACGCACTTGGGGACCTGAAGTGGAGTACCGAAACCTGACCGCGCGAGCCGGCGAACGAATCCTCGACTTCGAATCGGCGCCTCAGGAAGCGGAATCCGAGAAAAGCAGGTTGGTGAAACGCAACCTCGAGGAAGTCGCCAGAAGAAGGGCGTTGACGGATCTGGCCTCGACCTTGTTCAATCTCAATGAATTCGTATACTTGGACTAGCGGAGAGACCGAACGCCTCGCGACGCGAGCAAGTCGGAAGGCTTCCCGCGCGGCCTCGGACCGGAAATGGAGTCTTTCGCTCTCGGGAATCCTTCCCGGCGACCAACAATGCGCCCGCGACGTCAGGAACAACTGAAACCCAGACCCCAGAACGAAGGAACAAAATGAGTGAGGTAGATTCGTACCTTGATTCAGTGAATGAAGAGCTGAAGCCCTTCGTCATCGAACTGAGAAAGGCCATTACCTCCGTCTCCAAAGACCTGAAGGAAGAGATCAAGTGGAACGTTCCCACGTACTCCGTCAATAAGAACGTCTGTTCCATCACGGCACATAAAGGCCACGTCAACCTGCAGGTGTTCCAGGGCGCGCAAGTCAAAGACTCCGCCTTGCTTGAAGGTTCCGGGAAGAGCATGAGACACTTGAAGTACAAGGAGCCGGGCGATGTAAAAGCTAGTATCGTGGAAAAGATCGTCAGGCAGGCGATTGAGATCGATGGGTAACGCCGACTGAATTCGCATACTTGGACCGGAAGATGAAACCCCACCCACCGCCACGCGAGCAAATGGAGACAAACAGTCGTCGAGGCTTCCTGCGCAACTTCGGTTTGGGAATGGGTGGTCTTTCGCTCTCCGGAATATTTCCCGGGGACGAGGTCTTCGCCCACGACGATTACGTCGCCCCCCTCGCCGCGCGCCCCCCCGACCTTCCGGTGAGGGCCAAGGCCTGCATATTCCTCTACATGTACGGCGGTCCGTCCCAAATGGATTTGTTCGACTTCAAGCCGGAACTACAGAAAAACAGCGGCAAGACCGTGCAAATGGAGATTCGTCGACGCGAGATGCGCAAATCGACTCTTCTCGGCTCCAGGCGAACCTTCAGGCGACGGGGAAATTCCGGCCTTTGGTGTTCGGACGCCCTTCCGAACGTGGCGAGGCACATGGACAAGCTCGCGGTGGTGAAGAGCCTGTACATGGATTCCTTCGCGCACGGCTCGGCCAACCTTCAGATGAACTGCGGTCGAGTCCTTCAGGGCCATCCCGCTCTGGGATCCTGGATCGCTCGCGGCCTCGGCACGACCAACCCCAACCTGCCCGGCTTCGTCGTGATGCTTGATCCGCGCGGCGGCCCCATCCCGGGAGCGGCGAACTGGGCCAGCGGCTACATGCCGGCCGCCTACCAAGGCACCGTCCTTCGCTCGACGGGAAATCCGATACTGAACCTGAAGTCGCCCGCCGGACTGGATGCCCGGATGCAGGCCGACAAGATTCGCACGCTCAACCGGCTCAACGCATTGCACCTCGAGGGTCGGGAGGCGTACAGCGAACTTTCCGCCAGGATCGCCAGCTACGACCTTGCTCACCAGCTTCAAACCTCCGCCCCGGAAGCCCTGGACCTGACGAAGGAAAACGAGGCCACCAAAGACATGTACGGCTTCAACGAACCCAAGGGAGACCACAAGCTGGCCATCTCCCCCGCCCACTTCGGTCGCCAATGCCTAATAGCCCGCCGCCTTGTGGAACGCGGCGTACGGTTCGTCCAGCTCTATTCAGGGGGAGGACACCAGCAGCAGAACTGGGACGCCCACAACGGGGTGGAGGAAAACCTCGGGATTCACTGTCCGGCCGTCGACAAGCCGATCGCCGGCCTGCTCGGCGACTTGGAACGCCGCGGCATGCTGGAGGAGACCCTCGTCATATGGGGAGGCGAATTCGGACGGCAACCCGTGAGCCAGGGAGCCAACGGCGGACGCGACCACAACCCAAAGGGATTCACCTACTGGTTGGCGGGGGCGGGGGTGAGGAATGGAACAAGTTACGGCGAAACCGACGAACTGGGTCACGAGGCAACGGTGAACCGACATCACGTCCGCGACTTGCACGCAACCATTCTCCAGCTGATGGGTCTGGACCATGAAACCCTCACCTACCCCTACGGCGGTCTCGATCAAAGATTGACTGGGGTGGTTCCGGCCAAGCCCATCGAAGGCGTCCTGGCATAGATCCGAAGGCGATGAGAATATGCCCCCGAACGGAACGACCCGGACCCGCCAAAGGCTTTCGCGGAAGGAAGTCCGCAACGTGAATTTCCGCCAATCCGCGCCCAAGCTCGAGCCATCGATGAAATCATGGGCTGGATCGACTAGCCGGGTGAGGATTTCGAGTCTTTTCCATTTGCTGTTCTTTTCTGGAATCGTTTCCGCTTTCGGCGAAACCTGGAAGACAAGGCTTCCCGACCCCGTGACCAGCTTCGGCGCCTGCAGGATCGGAGAATTTCTATACGTCTACGGTGGACACGTGGGAAAAGCCCACGTCTATTCTCGGGAAACTCACTCGCTGAACTTCGGCAGAATCGACTTCGTCAAGAAGAGCCGATGGGAAAGCCTTCCCTTCCGCAAACCCCTACAAGGCTTCGGAATGACGGCTCACGACGACAAGATCTACCTCGTGGGCGGTTCGCGAGCCACAAATAAAGCCGGGGAGAAGTCCAACCTGAGCTCGGTCGACGAGGTCGCGGTTTTCGAAACAAAGGAAAAGTCGTGGAGTCTCCTGACGCCTCTCCCGAAACCGCGTTCCTCACACGAACTGGTTGCCCATGCAGGCAAACTGTACGTCGTAGGGGGTTGGAACATGAGGCACGGCAGAGGCGTCGAATGGCACCGGCATGGTCTGGTGGCCGATTTGTCGGAAACTCCCGTGAAGTGGAGAGCGCTTCCCCAGACCGAATGGGCGGTCAGAGCCAACGCAGCGACAATCGCGAAAGACCAACTTTACGTAATAGGCGGCCTGGACGACAACGGCACCACCAACGCGGTCCGCAAGCTCGACCTCGGCGCCATGAAGTGGTCCGAACTCCCGCCCTACCCCGCCAAGGGTCACCTGCGGTCCTTTGGGGCCGCGGCCTGCAGCATCGGCGAAAAACTGCTTGTCAGCTCGTTCAGCTTTCAACCGAGAATTCTCTCCGGAGCGAACGGCAACTGGCTCCCGGCATCCCGGAAACTGGAGACCAGGAGATTCTTTCACAGAATTGTGCCGATCGGGGAACAAAAGGCAGTATTTCTCGGCGGAGCAAATTACGATGGTCACCTCGACCAAATCGAGACTCTGGATCTTGGTGAGAAAAAGAGCAAAGCCGATCCCAACCCGCCACCGGTTCCTCTGAGGCATAAGAGCAAAGGCAAGGGAACCTCCTGGCCGGGCTTTCGAGGAAACGGCAACAGTCGTTCCTTGGCAAATGACCTTCCGCTGGAATGGTCGGACGAAAAAAACGTCGCATGGAGGATAAGGCCGGAAGGCTACGGTCAATCGACTCCCGTTGTCTGGGAAGACAAGGTCTTCTCCACATCCACGATCGGAGATTGGAGCGAGAAGCTCTTGGTTCATTGTCACGGACTGCTCGACGGCAAGCTGCTCTGGAAACATTCCGTCTCCTCCCCAGTCAAGATTCGGAGAAGCAAGATGGTCTCTCAGGCCGCACCCAGTCCTGTGGTGGACGACAACGCCCTGTATCTCTTCTACGAGTCAGGCGTCCTCCTCGCGCTGAGTCACGAAGGCAAGCAACTCTGGACTCGCTCGCTAACCAAGGACTATGGGCCCATGCTAGGCAACCACGGCATAGGTTCTTCCCTCTTCCAGTCCAAGAAAAGGCTCGGCCTGCTGGTGGACCATTCGGGTCCGTCCTACCTGCTTAGAATCGATAAATCGACGGGCAGGACGGACTGGAAGGTCGATCGACCAAAGCGAGTTTCATGGAGCACGCCCACCCTTGCAAGCGATGGAAATGAAGAAACGCTTTACCTTAGCTCCAATGGAATCGCGGAAGCCTACGACTTTGCATCCGGGAAACAAATCTGGCGACTCGACGAACTGGAGGGAAATACCGTGGCCTCACCAACGGTCACCGAGAAATACGTCATCGTCGGCTCATCCGCCCCCGACCACACCTTAGCCATCCGGCGCGAGAAAAAGCTAAAAGCTCCGAACAGAATCGCATGGAGAGCGGAAGACGGATCCTCAAGCTTCGGATCTCCGTTGGCAACCGACGAGCACCTATACCTAGTAAACCGTGCTGGAGTCGCGACTTGCCACGAGATCAAGACAGGCAAGAAACTCTGGAACCTGCGTCTGCCGGGTTCATGTTGGGCCTCCCCTCTCTCGGCGGAAAAAAGGATTTACTTCTTCACCAAGGAAGGAACGGCGATCGTGCTCCCTGCGGACGGAACTTCGAAGATCCTCGCGGAGAACAAGCTTAACATAGAAGGTAGAATTTACGGAGTCGCGGCCGTAAACAATGCATTTGTAATAAGAACGGGCTTGGAACTGATTCGAGTCGGTTCTTAGTCACGATTGCACAGAAACACTCGAAGTTCTTAAGGTTTTCGAAACCATGGAAAGAAGTATTGCCTGCAGTTTGATTCTGTTTGACGCCGCTCAGAACAGAGAAACCAAAAAACAAGGTCTCGTCGAGGACGTCATCGCAAATTACGCCTATCTGGTCTTGGCCAATTATCAGGATGCCCTAGAGACTGCGGAATCCATGGACCAAGCCATAGCGAACTCGGCCGCCCACGCGAAACTAAGCAAGAAGGACTTGAGCGTTCCCGACTACTTCACCAAGCGCCCGAAGCTGAGCCAATACGAGGGGGCACACACATTCCTCCCATCGAGTAGACATCCGAGCCAATCGCCTCCGGCATGCTCAAGGGGCTCGTCGCCCCGGGAGCTCCTTGCCGCTCCTCAAGGTGTCGACCGCCAGAGGATTTAGGTATTTCCCGTTCCGCAGGGAAGTCAACTGAAGCAACCCCGCCTCATGTTGCTCGGGCGACAGCAGAGCAATCCGCTTGAGAGAGGCGAGAAGACGGTCGGTCTCCTTTCCCCTGCCCCTCTCCTTTTCCGCCCGCGCAGCCAAGGTCAGGCCCGCTACCTCCAGGGGATTCCTTTTCATCAGGGACAAAAGGACTTCGGATGCGTCCGAGGGCTTGCCCGTCTCGAGCAGGGACAAGGCAACCAGAAGACGAGGGAGGGTGGCGTCCGGAGCATGCATCAGGGACTCCTTCGCAGCCACCAGGCATTTCTTCCAGTCGCCCTCGGCGGCGGCAAGCAGGGCCAGCGGGAAATGGGCAAGGTGAGCCGTTGCGGGATCGCGCCTAAGGATCAGGAAAGTATTCCCCGCCTTCCTTTCGTCCCCGCCGAACTGCAGGATGCCGAGGAGCCGTCGGGCCCGGGTCCCGACCGATTCGTCCTCCACGAGTCCCCGAAGCATCTCCAGGGCTTTTCCGCGTTGCTCCTCGGGAGGCGACTTTCTTCCGCGAAACAGGTCGCTCTCCGACTCCTTCATCAGGGATCGGGCGTAGGCAAGGATCAGCTCGGGGTTCGCCTTGTCCTTCTCCAGAGCCTTGGCGAAGCTGGTGGGCGGGTGGTACCACGGCCCCCACGCCATCATCGGGGTGAAGGCCTCCTCCCACAAAGCCTGCGTAAACGAGTTCTTCCTTCGCCACGGCGTGTCGACCATTTGGTAGACCCTGCGGGGGCGCTTGCTGAAGAACCTCCCGTGCCGAAGCAGGATCTCTCCCGACTCATCCACCACCGTCAGCACCACCTCGTCCACCTCGGCGGGTCGCTCCAACCTCCTTCGGAAGGGCTTGCCCGGGTCCAGCCGAACGCTCTCGCCCAGCAAGGGCTCGCCGTCCACAGAGAGGCGAACCAGGCAACGCCCGAGGTTCCGGGGCGCATAGATTCCGCAGGTGATTCCCTTCTCGTCCACGGAGAGGTTCAGGGCAAGTTGATCGTTCGCCCGGGTCATGCCGCCGATGCCTCGGACGGGAAACCAGTAGTC
>CAZWTI010000422.1:0-4818 GCA_964637065.1 uncultured Puniceicoccaceae bacterium | reverse complement strand
CGAATGATTTGCACGCTGGAGAACCCCTACAATTCGCTCGTCCCGAAAGGAAACCGGCCTTTTTGCACATATTTGGTGCAGGTGGAGCCGCCCGGCGAGGATCAGCCGCCGCAAGAGCACTGGCCCATTTGGCACCACACCAACTGGATCCACTTCACCACGCAACTGGAGGAGCCGGGTCACGCGGCGTCATTGGGTGACCTAGGTCTGAACTTCGTCGGCTGGGGACTGTGCGACGAACGAGTATACCCCCGCTAATATCCCAGTCGCTGGTGGCGGGAGATGCGCCTTCGCCTGTACACGCAGCGCACGGTGGACTTTTACAGGATCGCCCGCAATCCCGTGACCAAACGTTGGCAGGCTCTCGCCCTGCACACGCCCGGCGTATTTCCGGGCGACCCCAAGGACGTTTCGGCTCGCCGCAACCTACCGCCCACCTGCAGCATCCGAGCCGACCGACTCAAGGGGAAAGCCCCGTTGCGCGTAAAGTTCAGGGGCGAGGCCAAGGATTCCGACGGGCGCATCGTTTGGCAGACGTGGGATTTCGACGGAGGCAACGGCGTAAAGGTGGACAGTGCAAAAGCCACGCAAGACTGGGAATTCACCCAACCGGGTCGCTACGTCGTCAGCCTGACCGCCATGGACAACTTCCTCACGCCCGCCCACGCCCACGTTGTGGTGACCGTCGAGCCATGAGGCCGTTTCCGCTCATTTCCTCAGTCCTGTTGATTGCCGCTGGCTCCGTTCGGGGTGAGGAATGGCACAAGGATTTCGAACTGCGCGACCACATGCGAATTTACGATTTTCCCGAAGAGTTGGTCGGCTGCCCGGTGACGTTTCCGGCAAAGACCGCACGCCTCGGGGAATTACGCCTGGAAGCCCGACACGTCGATCCGCCCCGGCCGACGACATTTCAATTGTCCGAGATTCAAGCGCAGGATGGCTTCCTGAACAGCGCCGTGGTCAGCTTCCGCAGCGATCTGCCGAAGGGTGGCGCCCGGCGTTTCCGGTTGAAACGCGTCCCCGGCCAAAAGAGCGCGACCCCGACCACTTCCAATACAGGCCTTCTGCCGGCGGTTGGCGGAGTGGCCGTGCTGGCGTCCGACAAACTGCGGATCAAGGTTCCCGCGGGGGAACGATTTTTCCAAAAACCAAAACTCCTGGCTGAGGTGCCCGCGCCCATCTTGTCAATGGCTCGCGGAGAAATGCCGAACGATTGGTGCCTCGCCGGAACGTTGCGCACGGAATCGTCGCTGCGGGTGGTAGCGTTGAACACGAAATTGCTGGAATCCGGACCACTGTTCGCCAAGTACCGCATCGAGTACGTGTTCGAGAAAGGTCTCCAGTACGTCGTCGCGCTTACCTTGCGACACGACGAACGGTACGTGACCATCGACGAGGCCTTCGGCGGACTGCAACCACACCATGAGACGTACCTCCGACTCAGTCTCAATAACGGTCTCGATCCTGATCAACGCTCCGTAATGAGCAATGGTGGATATCACGCCCAAGGCTACAATGGCGCCTTTGACAAAAACACAGGGGCCAACGGAAGGCTGCCGTTCGAACTGGGACTGAACCGGCCCAACTCCATGGGAGTCATGCGGGCAGCCTCGTTCTATCGGGAAACCGGGCCGCACGCTCTGCTGGTGGCTCTGTACAGGCTACGCGACTGGAAAACGGTCTACCGTCAGGTTTGGTACGGCAACTCGGGACCGGGCAACCTGAATTTCTTTGCCCGCGGAAAGGAGAAATTTCTTGAGACCCGCCTGGAGGGGGGACGACGCCATTGGGCGATCGCCCTCATTCCCCGGACAGAACAAGAACACGTGCGCATAACTCCCGGCAACAAGGGTCGCGGACCTGCCGGCGGCCCGGAAGTGCGACTGTGGCAGAAACTGGGCGACCTTAGCCTGAATCAATTCAAGGACTGGGCGTTCGAATGGGAGGAATCCCTTCCGGCCAGACTTTTCCCCAAGGGACGCAAGGTCACCTACGAGCAGTGGCTGAAGGCTTACGGCATGAACGCGGCGTGGTGGTTCCTGAATGCAATCGTGAATTACCACTGGGACTTTTCGGCCGAGGTCGGTCCGCCCAGCTACGGACTGATGCCGGGGTTTTTCGGGGACTACGAGCGCAGTCGCGCGGACTGGACTCCCGAACAACGCGCCCACGTCCGATCCATTCTGCTCTTTCTCGCCTACACGGCAGAGGACGACAACAACCTGCCTCACCACAGCATGCTCGCCGGACAACCCAATTTCGTGATGCAAGTGAAACAAACCATGGCCATCGCCTGCGGGGTATTCCCACATCACCCCCACGCCGGACAGTGGCGCGACTCCTTCGAGAAATTCTACGAAGAATGGCTGGCGGCATACGGAAGATCCGCAGATTCCGCCCACAACGCTCTTGGCGGACGATGGACGGAAAACATAGCCTGTTACAGCGGCACCTCCCTGCAGGCGCTACTGCGATGCGCCCGAGGGTTGGAAATCCTGGACGGCACCGACCTTCTCGATCACCCGATGTTGCGTGCCTGGGTGAAATGGTATCTTCATTCCTTCATGTCTCCCCACGAGGGTCAACGACGAGTGCCCCCCGAGGGAGCTCATGCCAATGCCTTTGCAGTGGGAAAAGACTACTGGAAAGATCTCTTTGAGATTGCACGCCGCCTGAAAAGCACCGACCCGCAACTGAGCTCGAACATGCGCTGGATCGAAACCGGCGGGCGGGAGGGCAAGCGGCCGAGTCTAAAGTCGCTGCTGATCAGGGACTACGGCCCCGTTATGCGGCACGACTTCGGAGGGCCTAACGAGGCGTACCTCCACATGATGCAGACGGCCGGGCGATACAACTACCGCTGGGGTCCCGGGAACGGCATCCTGTATTACGGGGCCAAGAACTGCAACTGGAGCTATAACGACTCGGAGGCAAACGGAGATTCCTTTGACGTCGATCGCGTCACCGCCTTTTCAGTCGATGGACAGGGACTTGGACCTCACGCTTCCGACCAACCCTTGTTCGACTTCGGTTTCGCACAATTCTATCGGGCTGTAGCCGATCCGATCCGGGCAAAGCGAACGGGATATCTATCACGTGGAATTCTCTTGTCCGGGGACAAGTTCATACTGGTTCACGACGACGTCGAAAATCAGGCTGAAGGTCGCTTCGTATGGGTCAATTCCGGTTCCTTGCCGAAGTTCGTGCAGTTGAAGCCGGGAGAGAAGCCGGACCCCACGTCAACCAAGACGATTCGCCGTTATCAAGGCAGGGGCGACTTTCTCACCTTGGTCGCTCCGGAGGAAGTAGCGGCTGATCCTACGCCCTACGGGGCCCGCATACGAGAAACTGAGCACGCATTCTGGTCGGACCGTTTGTTCCGCCATTCAGAGAAAGGGTTCGAATTCGAAGGGCGAGCAGGCTACGCGCGCTCCGGAAAGATCGCCTTGTTTGAGGGAACTCGCCTGCGCTTCGGCGAAATGGCCATCGCTCGAAAAGGCGGAGCATTCGGCTTCAGCGCGGAGATCGACGGACGCTCCGTCAAAGGTCGTTTCGCAGGTTCGAAGGGTGGAAGAATCTTCATCACTCTCCCATTCGCCTTCGATTCCGAGCTTGTTCGAGTGAAGGTGAACGACAAGCACGTTCGAGCAGCATGCATGGATGACACAATCAGTTTTCCCGTCTTCATTTCACTTAGCGAGGGCGTGGGAAAATACCGCGTGCAAGTCGAGCCTTGATCAAGGCTTGGGCTTGACTTGGTCTAGCTTGGGCACTTTCACGGAATTTCCATGAACAACCTCATAACGCAGGATTTTCAAGTTGTGACCCAGCAAGTGCAGAAGGCGGACCTCGTATCCCGTCGGATTTTCGGCCTTCAAAACCCTCCCGTGGAAAACACGAACCTGATGGGTTCGCACATGACGCCGAAGATATTGCGATGCGTAGGGAATCCGTCGACGCCCGCTTCGACGAGTGCCTTCAATAGTGCCTTTCCAAGGTCCGCCAATGTGCTACTCGTCGGCAGATTCCCGCACGATGATGCGTCGGCCGGGCTTGACGGATTTTTTCACCACTCGCGTTTTCGTGGCGGGGAAAAAGACCTCCACCTCGTAAGTCGATGCCGGCTTCGACCCAAGCCCGAAGTGGGCTTCCAAGGGTGAACTGCGCCCGTAACCCGCCCCCGCCTGGACATGGCGAAAACCAACCAAGGTTCTTTTGTTCCCCTGCGTACGGAACAACCGGACTTGGGCGCCGATGGCGTCGAGGTTACTTTTCACTCCCACAGGTTTCACCTTCAGCCAGTTTTTGTCATTCGTGTTATTTCGATAGAGGGCGACGTTCTTGTAGAAGTTGACCAGCAGCAGGTCGAGATCGCCGTCGTTGTCGAAATCCGCCGCCGGCACGCTGACTCATTTGGACTCGAAGCCCACGCCCCATTCCTTGCGCACTTCGACCCACTTGCCCCCGCGACGAGTCCAAGCGGGATTGCCTCCCTTGTGGGTGGCGAACCGGTTGCCCGTGGGGATGGCATCGACACCCACGTAAACGTCGATTAGCCCGTCGTGATCAAAATCCTGCAGCACGGCGTCATGCGAAAGCGTCTTGTGCAGGAGTGTCTCTGCTTCCGCCGCCCGGAAACGGCCCTTGCCATCGTTTTCGTAAAGCACGTTGGGCTCGACCGTATGGCCCCGTTCGAGAAGTAGCTTCTCTGTGTAATTGGCGCCCGAAAGCCACGAGTCGGTCGTAACGTGTAAATCAAGGCGACCCCGATTGTCCACGTCGGCGAACACGCATCCCACGGCGGCCGCCTTGCGA
>CAZWTI010000421.1:0-4446 GCA_964637065.1 uncultured Puniceicoccaceae bacterium | reverse complement strand
AGGGCCCTTCACCTCGATAGGACCCACTCGTTCGGCAATGGCCTCGGCGATAGCCTCGGTATGACGAGATGCCCAAATTCCCGAACAATTGATGCAACCACGACCGCTGTTCTTGTAAATACTGTCGACCATGAGATCTATATAGTCCTCCCATTGGTCAACGAGATCGTCACCCAGCAGAATCTTGCTGTAACCGGGTCCGTGTACTTGCACGCTGGCATTGCCCGCATAGCTTTTGACGGTCTGGGCACTCCCGAAAATCATAACGCGTCCGCAACGATTAACGACTTCTGCTCCCATTTCGCCACCTCCAGGATAAATGCTTATGCATTCCTTCGGTATACCGGCTTCACCGAAGGCCGCCGCCATGCGGTATGGAGTCCAGGGCTCTTGCGGGCCGGGCTTTAGTACAAGCCCGATCTGCATCGGAATGACGGGGAGCCACAAAGTGTGAACGCCCGGAGAATTGGAAGGCAATACCATCCCCAACACGGGTGATTGGGCCTGAAAACTGACGGGCACGTCGGGCTTGCGCGCCTCGACGCCGTAACCACGGGAAAGAATGCTCAAGTCCAATCCACGGGTAAGGGCATCCAGAATCTGATCCATGTTGGACAACACAAAGTGGTTTTTCTCCATGTTGAACTTGGTCATGTGTTCCGGAAGCCCGGTGGAGGCGGACTGCTGCCTGGCGAAATCATCGGGCGACTGCTCCCCGTCACCGAGCGGAAGAGTGGCGTTGAGATAAAGATCTGCCGCCTTCTTGGTCATCTCAACGAGTTCGGGTATGGGAATTTCGCGCAAGACGTCACGGGCCGTCTGGGCCTTGCGTATGTCGCGTGCAAGCAAGCCCGGATTGGCCTGCCCAACCTTTGCCAACGTTTCGCCGGTGCCGAAATGGACGACCTCGTCCTCGTTCAAGCTTTCGTAGGGTTCACCCCAACGCAATACAGGTATATTAATCATAGTGATGATCCGTGAAGATGATAAAAATTATTGCAGAAATTCAGTACACTCCCTCGACGATTTTCTTCTGCATGGCGCCGAAAGGGCGAACCTCGGCAACACCGTCCCATGGGTAAGGCTCTGTGGGACGCCGACGCATAGCCTCATCACGTTCAAGGAATCGCGGCATGAAAAATTCCTTGGTGAGGGTAGTCAGTTCCACCCTCCCCCACTCATCGTATTCTACGGGTTGGTCATTGTCGGGATTCACCACGCGCAATACGGCGCGAGGCTGCGGAGCATAGTATGTGATGGAAAATTTGTCATCGACCGCAAGCGGCTTGTGCTTGGCAAGTCCCATCAGGGTGTTTCCGTAAGTAGGAACAAAGCCAATTTTGTTTTCGAGCAATTCTTCCGTGAGGAATTTGACGTACTGCGGGTCCATCGTAGTCCCGCCACAAAAAACGCCTCGAACGCCGGCGTCATAGAGCGAGGAACCCTCATCCTCAAAACGTTCGGCGATAGCCTCAAGCAACTTTGGCGTGGTGAAGACGGCGCTCACCTCACGGTGCTTCATGATGGTAGTGGCCTGATCGACCACATGCTCCATATAAGCCTTTGCTTGATCGCCTTGACCTTGTTTTATGAGACGCTTTACCCAACGAGGATCAAGATCGACGAAGTAGCAGGAACAACCGCGCACATTGGCAAGGTGCTCGATAGCGAGGCGCAGACGACGAGGGCCCGTGGGGCCGACCATAATCCAGTAATGATTCCTAGGAAAGTGATCGTCGTTCAGGGTTTCGGAAAACTCACTGTAGTCCACCTTGTAGTCCTCCCATCCGATACGCTGCTTAGGCATACCTGTGGTACCCCCAGTCTCGAAAATATTGAAAGGACGGCCTTCCTTTTCCTTGGGAACCCAAACGCTCGGCTGGAGGTCGCGAAGCCACTCGTCCTCAAAATTCGGGAAATTATCCACGATGTCGGAAAAGCGGGTAATTTCCTGAAGGGGGTTCCAATCCTGCTTTTCGGCCCACTCCAGCCAAAACTTGCAACCAGTCTCTAAGGAAAAGTGATACTTGATGATTTCGACTGCATGGGCATCGAGAGCCTCGGCAGCCTGCTGGACCTGTTCTTCAAGATTCATGCTAAAAAATTAAAGTTGCGATTCGTCGTTTCTCAAATCATTGCGTCGAGACATAACCTACAATGGATTTAGGTTGGGAAAAACTTGTCCAAGGTCTCTTGGGAAGGGGGCTTGGTGACAAGTGAAACCACCACCAAGGCCAAGGCGGAAACGGCAAAGCAAATGGCTGCCGGCACAATACCCGGGCCGACCACGTATTCACCGCCGTAACCTGATTGATGAAAGTAATAAATCCATGCCAGAACGGCTGCAATAATACCTGCGTATGCACCCTCCTTTGTAACTCGCTTCCAATATAATGCAGCGAATACAACGGGGAAAAGAGCCGAAAAGCCAGAGAAGCACCAAATGGCGAGATCAAACACATTGGCGTCCTTGGCAAGCATCGCCAAGACATAGGTGAGCGTGACGATTGCAATGATGAAGATGCGAGCAATAAAGATGATTTGCTTGTCGCTGTATTTTTCAGGACCGGCTCTGTGGATGACGATATCGTTGGTGAATATGGTTCCCAGACAAAGAAATTGAGAGTCAAGGGAAGACATGATGGCGGCGAGAACGCCGGCAGTTAGAAGACCCGTGAGAATGGGATCGCCGACGAGAAGCTTAAGCATCGCCGACAGGACGGCCGGAGGTGGAATTCCAGGCGGCAAGACACCCGATGCCCAAGCCCCCACAAGCACGCAAGGAACCCAAACCACCATTATGCAAAGCGGGTGGGCGATGACCGTGAGACGAAAAGCCTTGGCGCTCTTGGCGGTGAGCCAATGCTGAAAAAGATGCGGAAACATTCCGACGCTCAAGGGAATGAAGAGATAGGTGACGAAAGTTAGGAATGGTATCCCGAGCTCTCGCTTGAAAGTAATGAGCTTGGGCTGACTTGCATCCTTGACTGCCTTGGGATTCTTTTTCTTAAACTCAACATCAATGGGCGTACGCGAAAGGTGTGGTTGAATACCTTTGAGAATCTTTCCTCGCTCGGGCTCAGCTAGGCGCCCGACTGGCTTTGGCGGATCGTTCTTGACCAATTGTGCGGACTTTTTGTCGAAGGCGTAGTCCTGAACTATCTTTCCCTCCTCGGTGATTCGCAAGGGAACTTTGCCAGCATTGTCGAGACCGCCCAAAGCTTTGACGATAAAGACAAATGCGACAAGCCCCATGACCATAAAGACAAGGGTTTGAAAAGTGTTGGCATAGGCGGCACCTCGAGATCCGCCCATGAATACATAGGTTAGCACCACGCCGGAAACGACCAAGCCCGTAAGCCAAGGAGGAACTCCGCCCAACCAAGCAACGTTGGATGGATTGGTGAATAGCTCGGGGAAAGCACCAGCCGTAACTGGCTCGATGGTCTTGCCAGCGCCTATGATGCCGATAAGAAGATAGGGTACGACGAGCAAGACGAGGATCGGAAAAAGAAGATACCCGATGCCGTCAGACTCGAAACGGGCCCGAAAGAACTGAATCTGTGTGACATAGCCATGTTTTTTTCCGAAAGCCCATAGGCGAATGCCAATGATAAAAAAGATGGCTGCATGCACAAGGCCACTGATTGAAGCCATCAAGCCGTAGGTGCCTATGCCGCGCTCAAAAGCCTTGCCAGTGGAACCGACGAGCGCGAATGCAGTCATTGTGGTCCCGAAAACGCTCATCAAGAGCAGGAACGGCCCGATGCTGTGGCTGGCAACGAAGTAGTCCTTGCTTGTACCGCGAAAGAGGCGGTTGCTAAAATAACCAAGGCCTATGAGCAGACAAAGATAGAAAATAATGACGTAGAGAGTGGTCATTCCTCAGTCTCTCCTTCATCGTTGCCAACAGAAGAAGCTTCACCTGCATCTTCAGCAAAAGCTTCAAGGTCGTGAGGCCAAGCCTTTTGAATAGCAAGCCAACCTAGGCCGGCGCAACCAATTGAAAAGAGTGCGTGAAAAGCAAGACCCAAGGGCATAAATCCTAGAACGAGAGTACCATCGTCCCACCACCATTTGTCTTGATGCAGGACAAACATAAGGAGAAACAATCCCCAGACGAGGGATTTCCCGATGAAGAATTTGCGTCGCTCACTTTACTTGCCGATGGCGAAGAGATGGGTCTGAGTGGCAACGTAAAGTGTGCCATTCGCTTCATCGGGGGAACTGTAGACAGGAGCTCCCATATCCACGGTCTTCACTTTCTGCTTCTTCTTACCGTGGTCGAGGATGATAAGATCGCCATCTTCGTTCCCCAAAAGCACCTTGCCGCCTACCACGAGAGTTGAACCCCAGATTCTGCTGAAGGAGTCGTGCTTCCAGTAAAGCTTGCCGGTATTGGCATCTAGGCAGTGCACAAGCCCTGCATACTCGGCAACATATACG
>CAZWTI010000420.1:0-3212 GCA_964637065.1 uncultured Puniceicoccaceae bacterium | reverse complement strand
GGAGTCTGCTGCTCCAGTCGAGACCTTCTCGATCTGCCTTAAATTCTCTTTTTCAGCCGATGCGGCATCGGCTGTAGGGGGAATTCCTTCTATGCTTTCCCTTGCGTCAACCCCTAGTTGACGAAGCCACACGCGACTGACCGGAATCGCGACGTCTGCACCAACGAATTTCTTTAGTTCCCGCCAAGAAATTTTTGAGTAGCAGCCTGCGCCCATCGTCTTACCGCTTCCCTTTTTTCGGGGCTTCCCATTCTTGTTAAGTGTAATCTTTTCCATGAACAGTTAGATAAGATTTATTTAAATTTGCGTGGCAAGATCAAAGGCGTTTTGCCAATGTCTTTTGCGTTGAAAGACCGTGATTTCCTCAGGATAATCGATGTCATGTCTCAGCAAAGGGGAAAAGTGCGTAAGATTTCCGTGGATAAAGAGAAGTTCACGCAGAT
Source organism: uncultured Puniceicoccaceae bacterium (assembly GCA_964637065.1). Classification (GTDB taxonomy): domain Bacteria; phylum Verrucomicrobiota; class Verrucomicrobiia; order Opitutales; family Seribacteraceae. Next base: position 2,769 of record CAZWTI010000420.1, on the reverse strand, counting down.
TAACGTTATGCAGCGTAGCTCAGGGGAGATGGGTAAGTTTGATAACGCATAGGCGACTTCCGTGCCCATGGAGAAGGCTGCTTTATTAGGTCTTGTCTTGGGTATTGCTTTTTACCTTTTCGTTCTTGTCTTCTAGTTTCTTGAGAGCACGAAGGTAATTACCGCTTATTTTTTCGACCGAGGCTGGGTTCCTTACGTCCTCACTTACCTCACCTGTTGGTCCTTCGCCATTCTTTGGTTCAAGCGACTGATGGAATTACTATTGGGGGCACAAGGACATTGGGCGTTCAAAGGTGCCTCCTCCGCCCAAGCCAAAGCCCGGAACTACCAAGCCCAAGCCAACAAGACCTGCCAACGTCCTGGACTAAAACTGGTGAAATCGATCATCAAATGGATGATCGGTCGATTTGCGTCCATAGGTTTGGGGTTCGTTTGCAGCTAGACTCATTAGAATTCCAAACACCCAAACAACCTTATCGGCATGGCCTATGGCGGTTGCGATTTCTTTGGCGTCGAAGAGTTGCTTTCTGTTGTTGCTAAGGTGTTCTTTTACCACTTTGCGCACGGCGAGGACGGCGGCGGCGGCTTTCTTGCCGGCTTCCACGCCGGGTTGGTGGTAGGCGAATATGTTCACGAGGGATGCGTAAAGACCCACGGTGCGCTCGAAGAGGGCGATTAGTCCGCCCACGGAGGCGGGGTTCACTTCGTCGATGGTGAGAGTTATGGACTTGCGCCCGTTTTCGTAAAGGGCGTCGCGAGTGCCTATTAGAAAGCCGTGGAGGTAGTCTCCCGAGGTCATGCCGTCATCGTCCACGGCGGGGCCTTTGCCTTGACGGTGGTTGAGGACTTCGATGAAGGTGGAGAAGAAGTTCGGGACGCCTTCGCGGAGCTGCTGGACGTAGGCGTGCTGGTCGGTGGAGCCCTTGTTACCGTACACCGCGATGCCTTGGTGGACGACGTTGCCGGTTAGGTCGCGTTCCTTGCCGAGGGACTCCATGACGAGCTGCTGGAGGTACTTGGCGAAGAGTTCGAGGCGATCCTTGTAGGGGAGGATGACCATGTCGCGGGAGCCTTTGCCAGCGGTGAGGTGATGCCAGGCGAGGGCAAGGAGGGCGGCGGGGTTGGCGCGGAAGTCGGGATTCAAGGTGCGGGCGTCCATGCGTGCCGCGCCTGCAAGGAGGGCGTCCACGTCGATTCCCTGAAGGGCGGCGGGAAGGAGGCCCACGGCGGCGGTCTCGCTGGTGCGTCCGCCGACCCAGTCCCACATCGGGAAAATATCGAGCCAATCGTTGGACTTGGCGTGTTGGTAAAGTCTGCTTCCATCGCCTGTAATGGCGATGGCCTGCTTGGCGAAGTCGAGACCTTGCCTCGCGAAGGCGGTCTCCGCCTCGAGCATGCCGTTCCGGGTCTCAGGGGTTCCACCTGACTTGGAGATGACGACTACAAGAGTTGTGGCGAGCCGGGAGCCGATTTCAGCTAGGGTGAGATCGATTCCATCCGGATCCGTGTTGTCGAAAAAATGTAGGGCTAGCTTGTCGCTGTCTGGATGGCCGAGGGCGCGGCTGACGAACTGTGGTCCGAGTGCGGAGCCGCCGATGCCGATGACAAGCAGATCGGTGAACAATCCTTCGGCGGTCCGGAGTTCACCCGAGTGTACGCTTGTTGCGATGGCCTTTGTCCGGGCCTGTACTTCGCGGATGGCGTTGGTGATTTCTTTGGTCGGAGCTAGTTCGGGAGCGCGGAGCCAGTAGTGGCCAACCATGCGGTTTTCGTCCGGGTTGGCGACAGCTCCTGCCTGCAAGGCTTCCATGGATACGAGGGCCTTATTGGCCTGATCGGCCATCGCTTCCATGTGACCGTCCGGGAAGTCGACGTACGAGAAGTCGATCGACAACCCAACTTCGGGGAAGGCGAGGTAGAGGTCCTTGTCCATTTGGCGTTTAGAAGCCGTCGGTGACGGCGCCGAGTGATGCGGAGTTGACGAGTTTCGCGTACTTGGCGAGGACTCCACGCCTTTCCTTCGGCTCAGGGGTCGTCCAGGCGTCGATGCGGGCCTGCAGTTCGTCCTCTGGAATGTCGAGGTTGAGCTCGTTCCTCTCTGCGTCGATGGTTATGGGGTCGCCGTTCCTGATAACGCCTATTGGACCGCCGACGGCGGCCTCTGGGGTGACGTGGCCGACGACGAAGCCGTGACTACCGCCGGAGAAACGTCCGTCGGTGATCAGGGCGACCTCCTCTCCGAGGCCCTTGCCCATGATGGCGCCGGTGGGAGAAAGCATCTCGCGCATGCCGGGTCCCCCCACGGGGCCTTCGTTTCGGATGACGACGACATGGCCTGCCTTTACCTCTCCGTCGAGGATTCCGCGCAGGGAGTCTTCCTCGGATTCGTAGACGATGGCCTGACCGGTGAAGCTTAGGCCTTCTTTCCCCGTGATCTTGGCCACGGCGCCTTCTTTTGAAAGGTTTCCGTATAGGATTCGGAGGTGACTGTCGGGCTTGATGGGATCTTGGAAGGGGCGCACGAGGTCTTGTCCGTCGGGATAGGGTGCATAGGGTTCAGCATCGGACACGTTTTCACGGACGGTTTTCCCCGTAACGGTGAGGCAATCGCCGTGGAGAAGGCCTTCGTCGAGGAGAGCCTTGAGCAATGGACGGAGACCACCGATGCGCACGAAGTGAGACATGTTGTACTTGCCGCTCGGCTTGAGGTCGCAGAGGACGGGGACGCGCTTGCCGATCTCCGTGAAGTCGTCTAGGTCAAGGGGCACG
>CAZWTI010000419.1:0-3191 GCA_964637065.1 uncultured Puniceicoccaceae bacterium | reverse complement strand
TCAGTCAATCCAGACAATCGCCAACCGAAATGGCGATTAAAACGCCTTCAATTAAATGCTTGGGGAAATGGAGTGTGTGGTAGCAAACGCGACCGATCCGAAAACTCAAAGATCCGGGAAGAGGCTACCGCCCTTTTTCTTGGTTCGGCAGTCCTTGCATACGCAGGCTGTACCATGGTCGCTGGTATCCACAGGCTTGCGAGGATCAGGACGAGTCGCAGGCTTGGAAACCACGGAGTCGAGAACGTTGGCGGGCTTTTGCGGACCCTGGGGCCGCCCAACGGTAACGACGGGTACACCTGAAGGAGCGGCGGGAGCAGATGGGGAACCGGCGGTTGGCTGGTTGACCACGGTCGGTCGAGGACGCGAAGGTGGTTTCGGCTTGGGCATCAATGGATTGGCCGCTCCCGAAACCTTCTTCTGGTGAGCAATGAACCTGGGCCTGATCACCTCGGTGAAATTGGTTGCCAGAATGGCCGCTGTGGCAAGAAACTTGTCGCTGTTGGGCTGAGCAACGATGAGATGAGTGGGGGAACTGGGGTGAAACCGCGTTGCGCGCAGAACACTGCCTGCTGGAACGGGAATTTTCACCTGCTGCTTACTATCCTGCAGGGTGATCAATTTATTCCCACGAACGCTGAGAGGAAAAACCATAGTGGAATTGGTTCGGGCCCAAGCCAGCAACTCGGCATTGTCGTTCTGGGCTTCAGGAAGAGCACTGGGTCGAGTGGGTGTGGTCGAGGAAGGGCGTTCAGGCAATGTCGAAGGTGTGGATGGCCTGACTGATGCGGCGGCTAGGCGCCTCTCGACATCAGCCAATTTCGCCCGCAAATCGCTCAACTCGGCATCCTTTCCCATGGCCTCGGAAACCTTGGCCAAGAGTTCCTTCCTTTCCTCAAAGAGCTTTGACTTGTCACCCTTGAGGCCCGCAATTTCATCTTCCCGGCGTTTTTTCAAGCCGATGTAGAACTCCTCGTTGTCCTTGAGCTTTTGTACCTCCTCATGCAACATAGGATCGGAGCCTGTGCCGTCGCCTCCACCACCCAATACCAGCGAGGCGACAAGCCCGACTGTGGTCAGCAGGGCCAAGACAGCGGCGGCGATGCCGAGGGTCCCGAAAGAGGGCTTTTTCGCGGAACCACCCTTAAAGGCGAACTGTGTCGCCTTCACCTTTCCCTGCATTTGCCGCATGGCCTGGACCTGCGCTTTTCCAGCCTGTTCAGTTTGCTGAAGCTTGTGGAGGGAAGCCTGCAGTTGCTTTCCGATATCTATCACCTTGCGGTTCCCATCCAAGAGTCGCCCGGACAGGACGCTCGCGAGGTTCATGCAGAGCTGGCCGCCGGCAGCACCGTTCTCGGCGATGAATTCGAGCAGGCGCTCGTGATCCAGCCTCCAGAGTATGCATTCGCCGGAGGCCTGAACGTCCGCAGAGGCAACACCCCCGCTAAGAAATGCCATTTCGCCGAAAGCTTCACCAACGCCAAGAGAGGCGAGATGCTGGCTTTGCCCTTGGTCGTTGCTCTTGTAGATTCCCACCTCACCCGTGATCACCAAGTAAAGAAAGTTCTGTCGCTGCCCGTCACCGACTAGGTTCTCGTCGTCCGCCAAGACCCATTCGCCCGCGAACTTGAGGGCTTCCAGATTGAATTCGTCGATATTCGCGCACAAGCCAGTCGCAGGCATTTCGTAGCCTGCTTCCTCCTCGTCTTCACGATGCAGCAGTTTCATGGGTAATTTCTCCGGACTGGTTGGGAACGATTGCGTTCCTTATGAACTATCCAACAGCACCGTTACACCCTTTGCAAGCGCCTAGTGGCAACACTTCCCATGCCTCGACAGTCGCCAATAATTATAAGGCCAAGCCGCCAGGAAGCCCGCCAAGAGCGTAACGGGCAGAATGGCAAGATTGATCGCCGACTTCCCCATCATGCCGTAGTCGGCATCGTTCATGGACACCTCCATCAAAAGCTTGGACACCATGCTCATGCCCACAGCGGTACGAAATGCTTCTCGTGGTCCAAGCTGTCTCCAGAGTACGCAGGTCTCCAGCAACACGCTCGTCAGTATGCCCGATCCCATCGCGATTATCCACACCATCGTCCAGAGCTCTCGAGGGGGTCCATCGGGAGCATAGACACGCTCAAAAAGGGCGATCGCGCCAAGGTCTCCAATCGCACAACCCAGCAAGCACCATACCGTGTTACGAGCCGAACGGGAAATGTGTTTCCTTACATCCGGTTGCATGGCCCATCGCTTGTTGAGAGAAGTCCGTTAACCCCCTGAAGATTCAGGGGTTTGCAAGATAGTTTTCGTGGGGAGTACCCCGAAGAGCTTCGCGGAGAGCATCATAATCACGTTGGAGGGCCGCCTGCAGGGAAGCATAGTATTGCTCGGAATGGAAAAAGCAGGCGGCGGCATCCGCATCGATGAGCTCGACGTCGTCAGCACGTACGGTAGGCATGCGCAAAAGGCGACCGCGAGTGAAATTCTTCAGTTTCAGTATATGACGCTCGGTGTTCAGATCTATGGTCTTCTTCATGAGCACGGCATACTTGAGACGATCGAGATCGGTCTTGTTGCGTAGAAGGATTACGTGGCGGACCTCGCCGTTTGGCCCCGGTTGGTTAAGGTACCAGAGGTGACGCCGCCAAGTCTCCTTGTCAGGACAGGCGAAAGTGACGGTCTGGGGGACGGGTTCCTCAAGAAGCTCGGCAGCTCCCATGCTGTCCCGACGAAGACGAAAGCGCATTGCGAAAACTCGCCCATCGCCATTCTTGCTAAGGACGAAGGGAGCGACTTCCTCCAAGTAATCGGCGAGAAACTGAACGCGAAAGCCCGAGCCTATATTTTCATCCTTACGAAAGAAAATGAGTTTGGAGGCATCCAAGTCCTCTGCGGCCTTCCGCCGCTTTAGAACCTCGTAAATCTGACGACGAACAAGGGCTTCCTCGCCGGGAACCGCCCCATAGGCGAAATTGGCGAATGGATAGGTTTCAGCGAGGGCGACGTCGTCTGTCACCATGCGGTCGGCAAGTACCTGCAGACGACGTAGGCCTCGGTTTTCAGTAAGGTAGCGAAGATCGAAGGTGTCCTCGGCTCGAATGCGGTAATTGTCGCGAAAGAGACGATTCCCAAAGCTGTCGAAAATGTCCTCGTCCTTGGGCATGCTCTTGTTCACGACGTTTTCCTCG
>CAZWTI010000418.1:0-3039 GCA_964637065.1 uncultured Puniceicoccaceae bacterium | reverse complement strand
AGGGATAAGACCGAAGCCTCGGTTGCTGCTTCGATTCTTCACCCCATCGATGCTGAGGCAGTAGGTGTTCTTACGCTCGCATCGGGTCTACAATGGGCTGACGATTCCGAATTCCGCCCTGGTCTTCACGAAACCCTTAGATCTGGGAAATTGAAGCTTAAGGCAGGCTTGGCTCAGATAGAGTTTCTCCAAGGTGCCAACGTGGTGCTCGAGGGGCCGGTCGAGTTCGATCTTACCAACACCAATGAGGGAGTCCTACATCTTGGCAAGCTTCGTGCGAATGTTCCTCAGGTGGCCGCAGGTTTCGCCATTGATACCCCTAGGGGCAAGGTTGTGGATCTCGGAACCGAGTTCGGGCTTAATGTGCAGGAAGCCGGAGAGACCGAGATTTATGTTTACGTGGGCAGGGTTTTGTTCGAGGGAAAAGACAGAGATGCTGAGTTAGCCTTCGAGGAGATCGAAGCCGGAGAGGCTGTTTTTATCAACGAGAAAGGTGATCTCTCTTGGATAGAGATGCCTACCGAGCCTTTTTTCGGGACTGCCGATCTTGCCTATCGTTCCATGGAGGAAGCTCAACGCCGGCATTCCTCTTGGATAGAGCTGAGTGACGAGATATCTGCCGACCCTCAGAGTACCCTTTATTTTACTTTCGATGACCATCGTTCTTGGTCCCGTGTTTTGCGTGATGACGCGAAGGCAAATGGAAAACGTTACGATGGAGCCATCATAGGTTGCGAGTGGACGAGGGGACGTTGGGCTGGGAAGGGAGCTCTTTCCTTTGACGGCGTAAATGATCGAGTTCGTCTCAAACTGCCCACTCCTCTTCGATCCGCCACGTTAACCGCTTGGATCTGCCTTGAAACTCTCCGCTCGGAGATGAATCCCATTGTTTGTGCGGCTCCCGCCACAGCGGGGGCTGCCCGTTGGGGCATTGATGGCAGTGGGAGACTCGTGCTTCAGCTCAGGGGTAAGGAATCCTCCTCTTCCGCAAACTATGTGTCTTCCGTTGCTTTTCGCAAGGAGCGTCTCGGATGTTGGGTGCACTTGGCGACTACCTACGATGCGGAAAAGCAAATGGTTAGCCATTATGTGGACGGTCGTCCCTTCAGTCGCGAAAAGACGAAGAATGAATTGCGGCTTCTATTCGATAAAAGTGTAATGGGCCATACTAGCGATCGTGACATTGTGGGTGACAAAGAGGTTTACGCGTTGCATGGGTCTATCGACGAATTCTCCCTCCATCGCATTGCTTTTGACGAAGAGGAGATTCGTCGCCTCTACGAGATAGGTCGCCCTTACGCTCTTCCCCCGCGTTTGATTCCCGCCTTTCCCTGAGAACTTCGTTGCTTTTTTAAGGTCGGCGGGGGAAATATACCTCGTGTTCCAAGGTTGCCTTGATTTCTTTAATCGTTCCCTCCTCGTCATCATTCTTCTTGTAGTTTGCTGCCGCTCCGGGCTGTCGGGGTCTGAAAAGACTGCTGGAAAGGCTCGTGAACATTGGGCGTTTCAGCCTGTGTCCGATTCAGTGCCGCCTAAACTAAAGGTTTCTCGAGATCCCATAGATTCTTTTGTCAGATTCAAGCTTCTCCAGAAAGGTTTGCATCCCACTTCCTTTGCAAGCAAGGGTACCTTAGTTCGTCGAATATTCTTTGACCTAACGGGTCTTCCCCCAAGCTTTTCCGTGAGACGCGACTTTCAGGATGAATTCGAACCTGATGCCTTTGCCCGTGTCGTAGACAGATTTTTGGCCTCACCACGATTTGGGGAACGTGGGGGGCGGCATTGGCTAGACGTCGCCCGTTACGCCGACTCCAAGGGTTACCTCGATGGTGGAGTCAGTCGCAGGTATCCCTTCGCATACGTCTATCGGGATTGGGTCATTAGGGCCTTCAACGCAGGTATGCCTTACGATCATTTCATCAGGAAGCAACTAGCTGCCGACTTCCTCGTCGATTCTCCCAATCATCCCGACCTCGCTGCCCTCGGGTTCCTCACCGTAGGACCTCGCTTCCTGAATCGAAGGCACTTGATACTGGACGATCGAATCGATGTCGTTACTCGAGGTCTCATGGGTTTCACCGTTGGCTGTGCCCGCTGCCACGATCACTTTTACGATCCTGTTCCGCAGGAAGACTACTATTCGCTCTATGGCGTGCTCGATCTCTCCAATGAACCCAAGGAACTCCCTATCGTTGGCGATCCTGATTCAACATCTCCAGCCTATAAGGAATTTCAAAAGAAACTCCGAGAACTGGAAAAAGGCGTCGAAGATCACCTGCGTGCCAAGTGGTCTTACGTTCGTTCAAAGGATGGATTAAAGGCCTACCTCAAAGTCGCTCATGACGGCTACGAGTTGTCCGACGACCGCCTGGATACCCTCGCCGCCAAACGCAATCTCTTTCCCAAGTTGGCTATACGTTGGCGTTCTTATCTACGCAAAAGCAAGAAGGGAAACGACCGTCTTTTCCGAGTTTGGAATGCCTTTGCAAAGGTACAATCCGGTAATTTCCCAAAGGTAAGGACTCGTCTTCTTTCGAACCCTTCAGGCATCCCTCCATACCTTCTTCGGCATCTTAAAAAAGGTGCTCCCGAAAGCTTTGAAAACATTATTTCCTGGTATGCAGAGGAATTTGCCCTTGCCTTAAAAAAGGCCGAGGCCGAAAAACAGCCAAAAGGATTAGCCGCAACCGTTTCTAATTCGACGTTTCCAGTTGCTTTCGACTTTGCTGGAATTCGTCGATTTTTTGACACGCTCGAAGCGAACCGAAGAAATGCGTTGCGAGCCAAAATTGGCAAGCATCACGCCGAGCATCCTGGTTCCCCACCACGAGCCATGGTTTTGCGAGATGATGATTCTCGTCGAAATCCACGCATATTTAATCGTGGAAATCCATCCAGTCTCGGTCGCGAAGTGCCCCGGCGCTTCCTCGCCGCACTTTCTCCTCTTGGGAATCGCAAGCCTTATGTAAAGGGTAGTGGGCGTCTTGAGTTAGCCGAGTCAATTCTTCATCCTGCGAATCCACTTACCGCCCGAGTTTT
>CAZWTI010000417.1:0-2681 GCA_964637065.1 uncultured Puniceicoccaceae bacterium | reverse complement strand
GTGAGGGCTAGACCGAACATGTCCAGTTCGCCCTTGAGGAAGGTTTCGAAAGCCTTGTTGTAGTCCCGTACTACCGTCACGCGGATGCGTTCCGGGTTGAAACGGTTACGGTAGAATTTTTTCTCGTCGGCCCACCAATTCGGAACGCGGGTCAAGGTTATGGACACGCCGTCGTCCACATTTTCCGGGAGCACGTGGTAAGGGCCGGTCGTGGGCTCCATTTTACATTGATATTCGCTCAGGTATTCTTCGTCCAGTTCCTCGTAGAAATGCTCGGGGATAGGTCGGATTGCGACGCGTTCCACGACGTCGGGCTTAGCCTTGTAGAAAGTGATGGATAGGGTGCTTTTGTCATAAAGAGTGACGTTGAGAAACTTATCCTCTCCGAAGAAGTCGTTATACCAAGGAGCCTGTATGTGCTTGTTGCGGTAGTAATAGAGGGCGAAAAAGAAATCGGAGACGCGGACTGGTTTTCCATCGGAGTAGCGTGCGGCGGGATCAAGCCGGAAGTAGACCGTCCGTTTGTCCTTTCCCACCGACCATGATTTGGCCACGCCAGGGAAGTAGCCGTCGGAATTCGGGTGAGACATCACTAGACTTATCACATTGTAATCGAGTATGTATCCTCGGAATGCGCCGTTGGCGTCCGGTCCAACCATGCGCAGGGTGCGAGGGTAATCACGGGTGAATACGTTCCAGGTTCCGCCTCGTTTGGCTTTGGCCGAGGAAAACTCCTCTTCATTGGAACCGTCTGTCCAAGCTAGGTCGGACGGAATGTCTGCGGAGGTGGCGATGGTGAAGGCATCGGGGCTTTTTTGATAGAACTCGATGACATCCTCGGCGCAATGGCCGAGAAGGAAGTGTGGGTTGCCGTCGGCATCCACGATTCCGCCTGGTGCGTCCGGTTCTGGCTCGGTCAAGGTGACGTTGAGGTCGGTGGGCAAAGATAGACCGCTGTTTGCCGCCAGCTGTCGAGCGAACTCATGGCCAAATTCGCGTCCGAACTCACGGGCAAGTTCTCGTGCGAAAGTCTTGTCTACGACGGGTCCGCCTTTGTCGGAATTGGAACTGGCGCCTGACTCGCCTTGCTGCTTGTCCTTGGGACGCTTGAGAGAATTGTCGTCGCAACCGACGAACGTAAGCGCTCCCGCAAAGACGGTGACGAAGAGAAGGTGTTGTGGTTTTGTTTTCATGGCGTTCATTCGTAGGTGGAAAAACGTTTTGGGTCGAAAGCTTCGCGGACGGCTTCGCCAACGAAGGTGACTAGGGTTAGCGTCAGTACTAGGGAGGTTACGGTAGAGATTACTATCCATGGCGCCTCCCGCAGGTTGTTTACCCCCTGTTTGAGCAATTCTCCCCAGCTCGGTGTGGGGGAAGGAAGGCCGAAGCCAAGAAAATCCAGAGCCGTGATCGAGGTGATGGCGGCCGCCACGGTGAAGGGTGCAAACGTAACCAGTGTGGAAACCACATTAGGCAACAAATGTCGAAAGATGATTCGACTTGGTCCGGCGCCAAGAACCTTGGCGGCCGCCACATACTCCCGGGCCTTCTCCTTGTAAGAGGAAGCCCGAACATAGTAGGTCATGCCCGTCCATGAAAAAAGCACCATGATGAACAGCAGCAGGGCAACGCGAATGCCCGTTCCCCATCCTTCCGGAATCACCGACACCAGAATTATGACCATGTACAAAAACGGCACGTTTGCCCATATCTCCACCAATCGCAGTCCGAACATGTCCGTTTTCCCGCCGAAATAGCCCATGACGCAACCGGCGCACGTGCCGATGAGATAGGTCAGCACGAGATATCCTAGGGCGAAGACCATGGATATTCGGAACCCGTAGAAGAGGCGAGCGAGCACATCGCGTTCGGTTTTGTCGGTGCCGAGCAGGTGTTCCGTTCCCCAATCGGGTGGGGAGTACCCTTGAGCATCATCGCGTGCGTAGTCGTTCTCATAGGGGTCGAAGGGCACGGGCGGCATGAGCACCCAGTTGCCCGAATCCTCTTCTGACACGAACTTCTCGTCAAGTTCGCGGTAGTTGGTTTCGTAACCGTAGTCCAGACCGAAGGTCGTTCCGTTGATTTGTGAACCGTAGGTTGGAAAGTACAATTCTCCCTCATAACTCACGATCAAGGCTCTGTTGCTTACCAGCAATTCCGCGAAAAGACTTAGCAAAAAGGCGATGCCCAAGGCGATGAACGACCAATAACCCCGCTTTATGGAACGGAACCGACGCAGTTTCTTGCGCGTGAGGGGATTTAATTTGAAGCCCATTTTCAATCGAAGCGAACGCGTGGGTCGACGAGGGCTACCAAGGCGTCCGCCAAGACGTTGCCCAACAACATGAGAAAAGCCGAAAGCATGAGAACGCCCATTACTACCGGGACGTCCGAATCCAGAACCGATTGGAAACCGAGTAGACCGAAGCCATTTATGTCGAAAATCCGCTCGATCAGGAAGGACCCTCCCACGAAAAGCGTAACTTGGTGTCCCACGTTGGTCGCGATGGGAATGAGAGAGTTTCTCAGGGCATGCTTGCGCACTGCATTTCTGAAGGATATCCCTTTGGCCATGGCCGTTCGCATGTAGTCGGCTGCGAGGTTGTCCATCAAGTGGTTCTTCATCAGCATGGTGACGAAGGCGAAGCCGCCCACAAGGTAACAGCAAAGCGGTTGAAAGG
>CAZWTI010000416.1:0-7401 GCA_964637065.1 uncultured Puniceicoccaceae bacterium | reverse complement strand
GGGAGAAAATCCTGGGCTCCATAAAACGCGCTAAGATCACAGGCAATGACAAAGCACCCTCCGCGGTCAGAATCCCGGCCTGACGACTCCGCGAATCCATCGTCACATGAACAAGTGTTGATTAACGTAGGTTGTGGTCGCACCTTTCATCACCAATGGATATGACTAACTTTAGTTCTATTGATTATTACCCTCATAATAAGCTTCCCCATTCGAGTTCTTCCTTTACTGCAAATGAAAAAACAAAAGGGAATGTTATATCTTTTTTATCCTAATATTCTGTTTCAACATTACATTATCATCTATAAATAGATAAAGAAATTTCCCTCCAATTATAGATTTAGTAAGATATTATCGATATTATCAAAACCCATTGATTTCAAATTTTGATCATTTATTCTAATCACAGGACTTTTGACTGCTATCAATCCAACAAGTTATTGTCTTTTCTGCTAAACTTTAAAGTTCATATAGATTATATATGGGAACTGATTTTCTATGTGCAAAAGCTTTCTTAATACGTGCTATGAATTTGAATCTACTATGAGGGAAGACCTAAATGAAGATCTCAGACTGAAACCAGAAAACACAAAACCTCAATTATTTTATAATAATTTCTTCCCAATCGTTAACCTAGAAAGTTTTTCTGACTTCTTCGAGTTTCATCCAATTGCAACAAAGTTTAATTTTACACGATGATGCAAACGAGACATTTGCACAACCTTTTCAAGTCCGAAAAATTAATCTTTAAAGACAACATCCTAGGAAATTTTGCAGAGTGCGTTGTCGTTGCGGCAGATTCAACCGCCCTTTGGGGATCTCTGATCGGACATATGATTCTGAAAACCGACGCTGTTACTCCTTTGATACCTTTTTCGGAATGCCTGCCCCTAGTACATTTGAGGAAAAAACCGGGTGCTTGATTAAGGAACTCCCTTAGGCCCGTCAACTCGTCAAGCCAGAAGAGTGCAATTAACAAAAACTAGAGAACAATTAATTTCAACAGTCCCACCCAATTGTATTTTTGCAGAGCTCGGGGTTTTCAACGGTTCATTCTCAGAAAGAATAAAAGCGTTGCTAAATCCGGCCAAACTCTACCTCGTAGATATATTTGACGGAGTGATGGGTTCTGGCGACGTCAATGGTGAAAACTTTCACTTTATCAACTTGAAGGAGTCATTTGAACAGCTTTCCAATCGCTATTCCTCTGATCCGAAAACCCAAGTGGTTAAATCGTCTACTATTGATTTCCTAAATTCAATAAGCGACGGCTACCTTGACGCGGTTTACATTGATGCAGATCATTCTTATGATGCAGTGAGACAGGATTTGAATCTGTCATTCCTCAAAGTAAAGGAAAATGGCCTCATCATGGGACACGACTATGAAGAGAATGAATTCCCCGGAGTCGTTCAAGCAGTTGCTGAATTCTGTAAGGAGCGCAATCTTGTTGTTTCCTTGAGAAGTGAGGAAAAGCTGCCCAGCTTTCTTATTAGAAAGGATTCAAAACACTAAATGGACAGGTCCGCATTCACTGAAATAGTCAAACCATTCACCATTACACCGATTGAGCGGATTCACTGTCTTTACGATTCTCTGGAGCATATCAGATCAAATGAAGTTGATGGAGATTGCGTAGAGTGCGGAGTTTTCAAAGGTGGGAATATCCTTGGAATGATGGAGTACCTACACTCACATAATATTACAGACAAGCGAGTATGGTTATATGACACCTTTTCCGGAATGACTGATCCCGAACCAGTTGATCAGGACATTCACCAAAACTTTGCAAGTGAAATCCTTGGTTCCGTCGCCTGCAAGGAATCTTTAAACCAAGTGAAAAATAATCTCTCGAGATCTAGTTTTCCAAGTGAAAAAGTACGTTATGTAGTTGGTGACGTCTGTGAAACATTAACCGACAAAAAAAACCTGCCTCAGTCTATCTCATTACTGCGGTTAGATACGGACTGGTACGCATCGACTAAAATAGAACTTGAGATTTTGTGGGAAAGGCTTGTTAAGGACGGTGTCCTAATAATCGATGACTACGGTCATTGGGAGGGTTGCAAAAAGGCTGTCGAAGAATTCTTTGAGGGCTCTATGAATAAATTTTCAGAAGTCGATTATTCATCGATTTTCCTCTTTAAGACATAGTACGAAGCAAACTGCTTCGCATGAAAACCATTGTTTGATGCGTTTCGTCAGGTTCTTCTCTCAATTGGATTATCGGCTCTTCGCAGCCCAGTTCAAGTCACTGTCCTTATCATTCAAAGTAATGGAATCGCTTCAGCGATGATTTCCGTTCTTCATATAGTGCCCAGGATTTGCCGTGGTGGCGGGACTGCATCTCCATTGAACATTGCGCGGCAATTGCAGGAACGCGGTTCATCCGATCACCTTTTCCTGTCCCTTGCCAAAGCCGAACCAGAGGTGACGAATAATTTTATGCAGGAAGGTTTCCGCGTTATAGACAATCCATCTCTCGATAAGTTAAGGCAGTTGCTTTCTCAAGCGGACATTGTACAGATCGATTGGTGGAACACCCCGGAGATCGCCTGTTTGCTCTCACAAGATCTCCCTCCCCACCGGACGGTTATTTGGTCCGTAGTCACTGGGGACGCTCCCCCTCACGTCATTTCCTCCGAGCTGTTGGAATACGCTGATCGGTTCGTCACCTGCTCGCCCTACTCCCTACAAATCCCCGAGGTAGGAAAATATAATGACCGGGGAACCGTTGACTTCATTCATATCCCTGCAAATTTCGATCGCCTCAAGAACCTGAGCAAAAAAGAACATGATGGTTTCAACGTCGGTTACATCGGAACCGTAGATTATGCCAAAATGCACCGTAATTACTTATCAATGTGCAAGAGCATAAACGTCCCCGAGGCAAGATTTCTGGTATGCGGACACGGACGTTCGCTAGTCGACCTGAAAGCTCAGGTCGAGAAGGAAAACTTGAAGGATCGCTTTCGATTTTACGGCTATGTTGAAAACATTGCCGACGTGATTTCGGAAATGGACGTCTATGGCTACCCCTTGAACGAAAACACCTTCGCCGCAGCCGAGTTGAACTTACAGGAGGCGATGTGGTCCGGACTCCCTATCGTAAGCTCGCCTTACGGGGGAGTTCCCTACTTGATCCAACACGAAAAAACAGGCCTCTTGGTTGAGAATGAGAAAGATTATCAGCTCGCCATCGAACACCTCTATCATCATCCAGGTGATAGGGAGCGCCTTGGTCAAAATGCAGCAACCCATGCAAGGAAAAACTTTGCTCCTGAGATATCCGCCGATCGTTTTGAAGATCTCTACGGGAAAATGCTTCGACGGCCAAAGACAAAAAAACAGCCTGTTTTCGCAAAAGGTTCTTCTCATTCCAATACAACTGCCATATCGGGAGCCCAATTGCTAATCGACTCCATCAGCGGTTTTGCAGTGGCCCTTCGTTCTTCCCGAGAAGGCAACGACCTTGCGAACGCGATCAAGAGTGATAAGGCCATTGCCGAGTCGGATGATCTTTTTCATCAGGGTTGTATCGTACAGTTCCTGCACGCATACCCCGTGGACCCTTGGCTACACTTCTGGAACGGACTGATTCACTGGCAACGAGGCAATTTCATGGATGCCCATGACTCATGGTCAATGGCCGTACGCTATGCCCTAGGAGAGCGACGTGTTTTCTACTATTTGTCTCATGTTGCGGAGATGGAACAAACTCTCTTCGCTCGCGAAAAGCTTTTGCAAATACGACGCGAGGCCGACCGAAAGCTTTCCGGAGGCAGCGACGTTTCCTCCCCTTGGAAAATGCTCCTGCTTGATCCTGCTGTGGAACATGACGATGAAGTGGTTGAAGAACTGGACGACTTTCTCAAGTCCCAACCTCAGATCATTTATCCGGAACTGGAATTATCACAACAGCTTGAAAAAGCCATCGAGCGCGCCCAAGCCAGACCCATCTACCTTTGGGGGGCAGGTGTTGCCGGACAAAAAGCCAAAACAGCGATGGAGGGTTTGGACATGGAGCTAAGAGGGTTTATCGATCGATCGCAAAAACTCGACGCGCAGGTGCAGAGGCTACCCGTATTCAGGCCCAAGATATTGAATCAGGAGACATCTGCCTTCGTTTTGATCTGCACAATGCACTACCGCCAAGTTGCAAATGAGCTCGAGGAACTTGGCTTCAATCCCTTCGACGACTTCCTGGCCTTGCACATCCAATAATTTCCCAATGGAAGACAAGAAGGCAGCCAAGGGATTGCTTTACGAACTGTGGAACTCTCTCTCCATAAGTCAATACGAGGTTCCGACTATGGCGTCCTGCTCGCAGGCGCTAGTCCTCGGGACAGGAAACAGGAAACCCATTCGGCACCTCTTTGAGGACATCGGGCAAAGTTCGAACTCGACCAGCCTCACCCTAATCGTCAGCCCCCATTTGAAGAATGATTTTTCTGACAAAGATTTTCCCAGCTTGAGAATATTGGAATATCCACTAACCGGAATTTTTTCCTGGCAAGAAAATCCAAGTTGGTGGAGACAGGCTTTCGAGGAAAGTTTCGACGCCATCTTTTTTCATATAAATCAGGAAAACCTATATGCAGTTCAGAACATTTTGGATATTTTACTGCATTCCGGAACTAGGGCGGCAGTTTACTTTAACGACAAGAACTACAATTGCTACAGTTTGCCGACAGAGGAAATCTCTGGGGCTGTAGATGTGATTGCACAAATCAATCAATTAACGGAAAGGGATTTTCAACGGCAGAGAATGAAGCCACCTAGCGAAAGGCCTCGCATTCTTCTTGACTGCCGCATCTTGGCAGAAAAGGCCCAAACAGGCATTCACCGCTACGCAAATCAACTGCTTTATACGATGCCCAGACTCATTCCAGAAACGGATGTGCAAATGATTGGCTGCAATGAACTATCCGTACCAGATGGAGTAACTAAAATCCCATTGGACCTTCCACTCAACAACCATGCCCGAGCAGAAAGCCTATTGGGGCTCAGTTCTCGTCTCGAGGACTCTGACGTCATCTTTAGCCCCTATTATCCCATCCCCGAAAAAAGAAACGCCGCCGGCGTGCTTACCATTCATGACCTAATTCCTCTCGTTCACCCCGAGTGGTTCAGCAACCCCAACACGATCGTTTTTTTCGAGGAAGTTCTTCGCGAAAGCGCTCAAAAGGCGGACAAGGTAATCGCCGACTCACATTCCACTAAAGACGACATTCTACACTTTTATGAAATTGACGAATGCAAAGTTGAAGTAGTTCATCTGGCTCCCAATCCACTCTTTTCCAAACCGCCCGATGTGGAAGGGCCATCCAAAATCCTACCTTTCTCGACAGGAAGACCTTATTTTCTATCGGTATCCACTTTCGAACCTCGGAAGAATTTGGTTCGCACGATCAAAGCCTATGAGGTTTTTCGCAACCAAGACAAGTCAATCGATCCATTGCTTATTCTTGTCGGCAAAAAAGGATGGAAGTCCGAAGAGCTAAATGAAGCCTTAGAACGAAGTCAATACAAGGAATCGATCGTCATAACGGGTTTCGTCGATGATAAAACCCTTATCTCCATCTACCAAAACTCACTCGCATTCCTCTATCCTTCCTTATACGAGGGGTTTGGTTTGCCAGTCTTGGAAGCAATGGCCTGCGGAACTCCCGTCATTACCTCGGACTGCAGTTCCCTAATTGAAATTGCGAAGGATTGCGCCCTATGCTGCAACCCATATAATGTTGATGAAATAGCTCAGGCCATGAATAGGGTTTGCTCGGATCAATCATGCAGGGAACAGCTGATTGCCAATGGGTTTCGCAACGCGGACACCTACACTTGGGACAAAACCACAAGCAAAACAATCAAGGTCATTACCTCATGCCTTGCTCACTGAACATATTCATTCTCTCTGACTATAACCGTGGAAGCTATCATATTATCGGTAACTTCTATATGCGTTGCCTAACCAATTTGTGTGAAGTCACCCATTTGCCTACTCCCAAAAACCAAGATGAAAGAAATGCATTGCGAGACCACTCGAAAGAAACAATCGTTCTTCACAACACCTTGGGGGAGGGCTTTACTCCCATAGATGGATGCTACAACATAGCAATGCCCCTGCATGAATGGAGCGAGTACCCGCAGGATTGGATAAACCTACTAAATAAATTCGATGAGGTGTGGACCACGACTGATCACCTCGGCGATTTGCTCAATAGAGGTGGTGTGCGAGTTCCGTTGCACAAACTTCCACCGGCTTTGGATACCGAATCATTATTCCTTAAGAAAAGTTGGGGGAGGGAAGGCAAAGTAAAGTTTTTCTTCGTGGGAGAGCCTCATTTTCGCAAGGGTCACCACTTGTTGATGCAAGGATTCATGAAGGCTTTCCCAAACTCTCGGAAAGCTCATTTGACGATCAAGACATCTCCGAATTGCCAATGGGATAGCCCAAGAGAAGACATTAGTTTAATCAGGGAAGATTGGCCTCGAGATAGACTGCTTGCTGAATATGCCCGCCACGACTGCTTCGTGTCCGCAAGCTTAGGTGAAGGACTTGGATTACCTATTGCGGAAGCGATCATGGCTGATCTTCCTGTCTGCGCCAACTATTGGGGCGGGCACAAAAGTTTGCTTGAAAAAGGTTCATTCATGGAGGTCGAGCATGAAGAGATATTACAACCTTTCACGAGTGACCCAAAATTTTATGCTGAAGGCCAAAAATGTGCCTATTCTTCGCCAGAAAAAATTAAATTGGCACTAATGCAATTCCTCGAATTAGAACCCCTTGAGAAAGAGAGGATGGTTAAATTGGCAAAGGAATATTTCCTGAAAAGGTATGGTTCGCCAAGTGCCACCGAAAAAATTCATAAAAGGATAAACGAAATTAGAATAAATCTTGTTTAAAGAAACTTCACAACTCAGTCACATTCTAAATTTGAAAGGAATCGGTACTTCCGTTTGCCCATACTTCACGAACATGATGCATTGCGACATGATCTTCACCCGCAAGCAGACAACCGTGAACTTCGAACACTCAGAGGGCATGGAAGACGGGACTCACCGAAACCTACCCTTTCACACAGACGGCAGTCTCCCCATTCTTTCCAAACAGGAAACTAGTCGTCAGTGAAACTCGCCCTGTTAACTTAAGGCGGACGCCTCGGCGAAGAAGACCGCTACAACCACATGCATCAAGTTTTTAGTGGGACCTAGAGTTTCCTTGCCTACTGAGTTCTCCACGCCTTTCTATATACTTTGCAATACGCTCGACAACATGTCGGGCTTTTCTTTGCTGAGGATCGAACGTTTTTCAGTAGACCCTGTCCATTGAAACGAAAGGTAACACAGTTTTATGGTGGTAGCCTTAAAAGTTATTCATTTGAACTTCTTGGGCTT
>CAZWTI010000415.1:0-3489 GCA_964637065.1 uncultured Puniceicoccaceae bacterium | reverse complement strand
CGTCGATTGACCAGAAATCTTTTTCACCGTAGTGGATGGAGCCGGCCACGGGTTCCAGCAAGCCGATAAGCGACTTGAGCAGGGTGCTTTTCCCACAACCGCTACCTCCCATGACAACCAAGGCGCGACCGTGGGGAGCATCGAAGGTGACGTCGACAAGGACTTGGAGATCCCCATAAGACAAAGATAGCCCCTTTACCCTAAGGGCAACTTCCGCTGATTCCTGATTGGTCGGTTTCATCTCCAGCCCATCAAACTGTAGAACACCTCGAAGCATGCATCGGCAACGACCACGAGCGTTATGCTGGTGACGACGGCAGACGTGACCGCTCTACCGAGGGCGGCCGAATCGTTCCCGCAACGCAGCCCCCAGATACATCCGACCATCCCGATGATCCAGCCAAATGCAAGGCTCTTGATGAGTCCGGAGTAAACCTCCCACATGGAATTGAGGGCAGTCTGCGTCTGCTCAAAATAGTGAATAATCGAAAAATCCATCAACACCGTTCCGACGAATGATCCGCCAAGAATGCCGACGACGTCGGCATACAGGGCAAGCAAGGGCGTCATCACGAACAAGGCCAAGGTTCTTGGCAGCACGAGAAAGTCCATGGGGGGGATTCCGAAAGTGCGCAGGGAGTCAATTTCCTCGTTCAACTTCATGTTGCCCAACTCGGCAGCAAAAGCGGCTCCCGTCCTCCCCGCCATGACGATCGCCACCATAAGGCCTCCCATTTCTCGAACCATCGCGAGGCTCACCAAGTCGGCCACGTAAATGCGTGCGTTGAACTTGTCCAACTGCACGCTTCCGACAAAGGCCATTGTCAAACCAGTGAGAAAACTGACCAACGTTACGACAGGCAAGGCGGCCACTCCACAAGCTCGACATGATTCTAGGAAATCTCGGAAGCGAAAGTGAGAGCGGAAAGTAAATAACCGACCTAGAGAAAGCGACCAATTGCCGAGAAAGGCCAACACCTCAATAAAAGTGTCCCCCGCCAATATGAAAAACAACCCGACGGCGCTCAGGGGACCTAGCTCCTTTTTCTTCTTGTTGTCGATTTTCCCGCCACGCCTTACCCCTGTCATCTGGAAAAGCTTACGCAATCCCTGAGGAAGGGATGAAAGATCAAAGCGAAGCTTCTTCTTGGTACAATCACTCAGGCAGGAACCAAGAAAGGCCGCGAGAGAGGAATCCCATTTGATCCCCTCCCCCATTTGGAAATTAACCTGACCCAAGTTTTCGTAACGAGCCAAAGCTCTACTCCAGATTCGACGAGATTCCGCACGACGCCCCGCGGCAAGCGTCCAACGGCCTTCGAAACGACACGACAAGACGCCAGCATTCTCCTCAAGGATCAAGCGAGGTGAAAACGATTCTCCTTGCTCCATGCTCATTGAAAGATACTGAGGCGCGTTTCGCTTTGTGTCGGCATTTCGTCAATAAACTTATTACAAACCAATTAAGCAGAAAGGGCAATTACGTTGCGCGCCATCCTATTCGACCTCGACGGCACACTCATCGACCAGTTCAAGGCCATACATAAAGCCTATGCGCGAGCGATGGTGGAACTGGGACTGAAGCCCGCCGACTACCAAACAGTGCGTTCCTCCGTGGGAGGATCTGCCGATATGACGATGACGAGACTCGTGGGACCCGAGCTTGCACCAAAAGGATTGGAAATTTACCCACCAATTTTCGAGGAGGAAATGTTGAAAGGCCTGAAGGCCATGCCGGGAGCCATCGAAGTGCTGAAGGCCCTGAGTGAAAGAAAGGAAAGGTTGGCCGTTTTCACCAACAAAGTCGGTCCGCACGCCAGGGCCGCCTGCGACCACCTCCAACTAACCCCACTAGTTGATCTCGTTATCGGGGTGAGGGATACCCCTTGGCGCAAACCCGACCCCGAGTTCACGCTACATGCCCTGAAGAAGCTAGATGCGACTGCAGATGAATCACTGCTTATAGGCGATTCACCATTCGACTTCGAATCCGCCGACAGTGTTGGCATGGACTGCAGACTGGTCACGACGGGAACCCACTCTGCGGAAGAACTTTCCGACCTCGAGGCTCTTTCCATTCACGAGAATCTCTTCGACTTAGCCCGCGAGACTTGGGGTCTTGACCTGCGGTGAACTTGGGTCTCGGCGAAATCTGTTCCATTGCATGCGCCCTGCTCTGGGCGATCGTTACAATTTCCCTCAAGCGAGCAGGAGAAAGGGTTCCTCCGTTCGAACTGAACTTGTACAAGAACTTGGGCGTCGCCCTGCTGCTGGTTCCGGCAATTCTCCTTTTCGAGGCTCAAGACTGGGCTAGGTTCACTACTGCGGAGGTTGGAATTCTCGTCATCAGCGGCATTGTCGGCGTCTGTGTGGCGGATTGGTTGTTACTCGCCTCCCTAAACTTGTTGGGTGCTGGACGAAACGCCGTGCTCGATTGCCTTTACTCACCGTTCGTCATGCTCCTCGCCTGGTTTTACCTAGACGAGGCATTGACGCTTTCTCGAATTGCGGGAGCGGTTCTGGTCGTAGCGGGAATATTGGTAGCGACCCTAACGGACAGACACTCGAAAAAGATAAAGAACCTAGCCCAAGGCATTGCGTATGGCATAGCCGCAATGATGGCGATGGCAGTGGCGATAGTGATAGCGAAACCCGTAATGGAAACAGCCCCGTTTTTCACGACAATGGAAATTCGCATGATTGCGGGGGTCGCAGCGGGAGTACTGGGATTGGGCTCCACAGGCAAACTTGGCGCTTTCGTCAGGTGGTCGATTTCGGCTGATTTTCCCCATCTCCGAGTTTGGGTGGGAATCTGCCTGCCCGCCTTTTTTGCAATGTGCCTTTGGGTCCAGGGATATCGCCTCATCGACGCTTCCCTCGCGTCGATACTCAACCAAACCTCCACTTTTTTCATTCTCGGCCTTGCAGCCATATTCCTAGAGGAACGTCTGACATCGGCAAAAATCATGGGAACTCTCTTGGCTTTCGGAGGTGTGGCGATGATCGTATTAATCTGAAGAATTCCCTCCATTGTTTGAGCCTAATTCCTTGACGTTGACTAAATCGAATTCCACCGCTAGATAATTGCCTTAAACAACTGGATTCACCACCCAACCCCCAACCGATGAGGACCACAACTTCTACCCGAACGGAGGAGTCGAGTATCGATCTGCTCCATAACCCCGACAGTTGGAATGCCTTGGAAAAATACCGCGATGATTGGGAACGCTCTTCACCAAAGCGAATCCTAATTGTCAGAAATCCCAACGAGAAGAACGCCTCCCTCGTCGAGACGCTTGCAAAGCAAGGGTTCTCCTGCGAAACGTGCAAGAGCGGAACAGA
This sequence comes from uncultured Puniceicoccaceae bacterium, assembly GCA_964637065.1. Taxonomy (GTDB): domain Bacteria; phylum Verrucomicrobiota; class Verrucomicrobiia; order Opitutales; family Seribacteraceae. Next base: position 147 of record CAZWTI010000415.1, on the reverse strand, counting down.
GGCTATCAAAATTTCTCGCTCGGAGGATTTTTCTCTTGTTGCGATTTGGCGTGGCTTGCCGGACGTGGGAGTCGAAGATCTCGGCAATATGATCAGGTTGCATACCCTCCCCGAGAGCGAGATCGTCTTGCTGGAGGACGAGGACTC
>CAZWTI010000414.1:0-3373 GCA_964637065.1 uncultured Puniceicoccaceae bacterium | reverse complement strand
GGGATCTCCCAAGCAAGCGCCGCGGACCAACTCAGGCTGGGCCTCATCGGGCTGGACACCTCACACGTCGTCGCCTTCACGAAAATCCTCAACGACGCAAAACATCCCCAGCACGTCAAGGGCGGCAAGGTAGTGGCTGCCTTCAAGGGAGGGAGCCCCGATATTCCCGCCAGTCGCGACAGGATCGATCGTTTTACGAAAACCCTGGTGGATGACTATGGGGTCGAGCTGTATCCAAGCATAGAAAAGATGTGCAAGCGGGTGGACGCGGTTTTGCTAGAGAGCGTGGACGGACGCCCGCACTTGAAACAGGCAAGGCCGGTGATCGAGGCCGGCCTTCCCTTGTTCATCGACAAGCCTTTGGCGGGTTCGCTTAAGGACGCCGTCACCATTTTCGACTTGGCGAAGGAGAAGAAAGTTCCCGTTTTCACGTCGTCTTCCCTGCGTTTCGCCAAGGCCACCCTCGCCGTACGCGGAGGTTCGCTGGGCAAGGTGAAACGGTGCGAAACCCATTCTCCCTGTTCCCTCGAACCTCACCATCCCGACCTTTTCTGGTACGGCATTCACGGGGTCGAATCACTTTTCACGGTAATGGGGGCCGACTGCCTGTCCGTGAAGAGGGGAAAGACGGAAGAAGGCAAAATTGAGGTGAAGGGGAAATGGAAGGGCGGACGCGTGGGCATCTTCCGCGAAGGGAAGGGCTACGGCGGGAAAGCGTGGGGAGAGAAAGGAGAAGCCGCGGTCGGCGGTTACGACGGTTATGCTCCAATGGTCAAGGAAGTGATTGCCTTCTTCAACACGGGCAAACCGCCCGTTTCACCCGAGGAATCCATAGCCATCTACGCATTCATGGAGGCCGCCGACGAGAGCAAGCGGAAGAAGGGAGCCGAGGTGACTCTTGACGAGGTTCTGAAAAAGACGAGATGAAGGGCGGGATATCCACCTTCCTCGGATGCCTGCTTTTGGGCCTTTGGCAGGTCGAGGCTGCTCCAAGCGGGTGGCAAAAGGTCACGACGGAAGACGGCGTAACGGTCTACGAGAAAAAGGCGGACAAGTTGGTGGCCTTTCGCGGGGAGGGAAAAATCAAGACTGCCGCAGGCAAGCTGCTTTTTGTGATCGAGGATTCGAAACATTGGGAGGATTGGATCGAAAATTTCGACAAGGGTCGCGTGCTCGAAAGAAAGTCGCCCTTTCACAAGGTATTCTATCAGTCCTTCGACTCACCATTCCCGGCGAGTGACCGGGATTTGGTCTACGAGGCGAAAACCCGCCGAGACGGCGTGGCCGGCAAAATCCTAGTCGAAATGCGATCCGTGAATCATCCGAAGGCGCCGAAGACGGTTGGAATCAGGGTAAACCTGAAATACACCCGTTACGAAATCACCCCGCTCCCGGACGGCAATCTCCACGTCGTGCTGGAGACCCTGTCCGATCCCGGTGGTTCCCTTCCGGGCTTTCTCGTCAACTGGGCCCAACGCGATTACCCCGTCAAACTCTTCCAAGGCCTGCGCAAACAAGTCCGCAAGTCCTTCGTCAGGGAAGTTCCTCTTCCTCCATTGCCCAAGCCGGAAGACTGACTTGGGATCTTCTTCGAGAAAATGGCCAAACACATCGGGATCGTAGCCTGCAGCGCGGAAGGCGCCGCCCTTTGCTACCGTACGATCTGCTCCGAGGCCCGAACGTTGATGGGAGAGCATATGCACCCCGAAATCACCATGCATACCTATCCCTTGGCCCAGTACATGGGAGGGCGCGCCGATCGCGACTGGAGCGAGGTGGCAAACTTGATGGTGGCTTCCGCCCGCAAGGTTGCCGAAGCGGGAGCGGATTTCGCCATTTGCCCCGACAACACGATCCACGAAGCCTTCGAAAATGTGTCGAGTCGTTCCCCGATCCCCTGGCTCAATATCGCCGAAGTCGTGGGAGAGTCCGCCAAGAGGGAGGGCATGAGACGCCTCGGAATACTCGGTACGAAATTCCTCATGACGGGATCCGTCTATCCTCGAGTTCTAAAACCGTTGGAGATCAATTGGGAAATCCCAAACTCGGGACAGATGGAAGTAATCAACCGGATCATTTTCGATCAACTCGTCTACGGCGTCTTCGAAGATGAATCCAGGACCGCATTCATCATGGTAATCGAGGAACTGCAGGCACGCGGTTGTGATGGAATCGTCTTGGGATGCACGGAGATTCCCCTGCTGATTCGACCAAAGGACTCGCCGCTACCCACTCTCGACTCCACCCGCATTCTGGCCAGGGCCGCCTTGCGGGAATCCGTTGAAAAAATCGCTCAACCCACCAAATGATTCCGACGAAGCTTTTTAATCCCTTGAGTTCGACGACGCAGTTTGAAACGCCGCCCTTGAGAACAGACCTCGGGCAAAAGGTAAATTCCGAGAAGTGAGTTCGACCATCTCCTCCAGGGAATTCCTGCCGATTTCGTCTCCCTGACGAAATGGCCCCGCCGAAAACTATTGGGAACTTGGCTTTGGCTCATCCGCGCATTTCAAGAAAACAGAAACCAACGAACGCCACATGAAAATCCTCCACTGCCTCCTCTCCCTGCTCGCCTTCGCGGCAACCGCATCTCTCCATGCAAAGAAGACGCCCAACGTGGTGGTCATCTTCATCGACGACATGGGCTACGCAGATATCGGACCCTTCGGAGCCAAGGATTATCCGACTCCCCACCTCGACAGGATGGCCGAGGAGGGACGGAAGTTCACCGACTTCTACGTGACGCAGGCCATTTGCTCCGCCTCGCGAGCGGGGTTGCTGACGGGGTGCTACAACGTGCGTGTGGGCATCCTGGGTGCGCTCGGGCCCAAATCCTCGCACGGCATCCATGCGGACGAGGTCACCCTCGCCGAAATCTGCAAGCAGAAGGACTACGCCACCGCCTGCTACGGAAAGTGGCACCTCGGACATCACAAGAAATTCCTCCCCATGCAGCACGGGTTCGACGATTATTTCGGGCTCCCCTACTCCAACGACATGTGGCCCTACCACCCCGGCGTCCTACACTTGAAGATGGAACAACGCCTCAAGAGATGGCCGCACTTGCCGCTCATCGACAAGAACGAGGTTATCAACCCCAAGGTCACGGGCAAGGATCAGGAATTGCTTACCACGCAGTACACGGAACGCGCCGTGAGCTTCATCGAGAAGAACAAGAGCAGGCCCTTCTTCGTATACCTGCCGCACAGCATGGTACACGTCCCGCTGTACGTCTCCGACAAGTTCAAGGGCAAGAGCAAGGCGGGCTTGTGCGGGGACGTCATGATGGAGGTCGATTGGTCGGTGGGGCAAATCCTCGAAACCCTCCGCAAACACAAACTGGATAAGGACACGCTGGTCATCTTCACTTCCG
>CAZWTI010000413.1:0-4502 GCA_964637065.1 uncultured Puniceicoccaceae bacterium | reverse complement strand
TGCCGTCAATCGGTTTTGTCGGAGATATTAATGCCAGCATGAAGCAAGCATTCTTTTCTCCGTTACCGGATGGGAATGCAAGCTCCCGCACCAGATTCTTGTCTGCTGGATTAGCTCGAAGCATGGGAGACACTACAATCTTGTCGGAGAGTAAATTGAAGGCCCTCGAAAATCTTGTAGCATTGCCGTCTACATTGAATCTAGGTGAGTTTCATTTCCGAGGTCATAGAAGATCGAATGGTAAGTTGGAGGTGGTCGAATCGAGCTTTCTTGGAAGTGATTTGTTCGTTAGTGGAAAAGGTGAAATTTTACCGAACGATCTTTTGAAGCTTTCGTTGGTAATAGGAGTCAATGGACTTTTGGCGAATGAACTCGAGAGGGTTGGCATGTTGTCAGAGGCAAAGAAAATTAATGGATATCGAATTCTAAAAGCTGATCCTCTCGTTATTGAGGGCAGTTCGAGAAATCCTGATTTTGGCAATCTTTGGAGACTGCTGGCCACGGGCTTGGGATTGGCTCCTGATTGAAATTAACCTTCTACGTTCTTAGTAGGTTGAGGTTTTCCGGTTTGAGGAACTTCGAGAGAATTTTTCGACTGTCCACATAAGTGATTCTACCAGTGGTTGAAGCTGCGAGCTCTTCGTAAATCCTGAAAAGATGTTCTACATAGGATTCTTGTGCAAAATTTTGTCTCACGGCACTTGCATTGGCTTTGACCGTTGTAATTGATAAGTCTGCCAGTTTTGCTTGTTCGCGGATGCCTTCCGCAAGGCTCTTGGAATTGCTTACTTCACATATCAAGATTTCCTGCAGGCTTTCGTCCAGTCGCCCGAACTCGACGCAGTCATTATGCACGATAGAAGTTCTGGCTCTGAGTATGGCATCAGATGGAAGCGGCAGGGAGTAGGCTTGGTAGATTTTTTTCAAAGCGGATGATATACGCTTATCCAGTTCGTGTTCGGTGTGCAGAAGTTCGAGAGGGAGTTTCAAGCTTTTGTAGAGATGATTTAGTGATAGGCCCGAAGCCTTGAAATCTCCAGTTATCTCCGGGAGATCGCGACCAAGCACTGCTTTGCCGAATGTCCAAGGTTCGAGGAAACCAAGGCCAAATCCCTCAGCTACACTTGTAGTAACCAAGGCATTGGAGGCCAGCACGACTTGTGAAAAAGAAAGAGGTGTTTTTTCTCCTAGACCTAGCGTCAGGGGTAGTTCGAGGTCGTAGGCGAATTTCTTCCACCGTTCATAAGTTTGGCGAAATTCCGGGTTTGTCGGGCCTAGGCTGTTTGCGAAGTGCTTGTCAGGATGGGAAGCGGCAAGAAGGACTAGTTCCCCAAGGTTTTTTCTTCTGACGGCACGAACCGGATACAGGTAAAGGTTCTCAGGGAGGTCTAGTTTGGATTCATCGGGATTGAGGATTTCGGGTTGCTCAGGAATCGCATTGGGAAGAATTTTTGGAGGTTTGAATTCTGGGAAGGAATTGAGAAGGTAAGAACAATCTCTTTGGTTCAGTACCGCATATTGGATACGGGGGCCAACGGGATAAAGTCGATGGTGAATTCCTTTGAGAGCTTGGTGATTTTCAGGTCGGCTATCCTCTGCGAAATCGTGAATGTGAAGCAGTAGGGCCTGTCCTTTTTCGGCTAATTGATTGATGGCTTCCGGCAATGCGGGATTCTTCCCTAGGGAGTGATTGTGGAAGTGCCAAAGATCGGGTGCTGACCCAAGAGATTTGAGAACTGCGGTTTCTAAGCGTTCTCTCAGTAGGCTCGGGTTGGGGGCTTCTTTTGGGCCTTTATAGTCCAACCCGTCCACCAGAGCGACATTCTTTAGCTTTTCACCGCCATAGCTTCTTCCGGAAAGGACGGTAAACTCAGGAGGATCCGGTAACCGTGAAAAAGATTCGAGAGTGTTCTCAACAACCCTCGTGACTCCACCAGGTTCAAAGTGATAATGGACTACGGCGACTTTCAATCGAGGAAGTAGCTAGTTTAAAAGGGTCACTTGAGGTGTAGCCGATTGCGATAGGCCTCGATGTCAACCATTGGAGGACGTTCCTCTTCAACGACCTTGTTTTTGATTTGACGGTATTGTCCTTCCTCGACTTCGAACTGACGGTGTATGGTTTCCATTTCTGGTAGTTGGTCTATGCCGCCGCATGAATGTAGACGATTAAGAAACGTTTGGAGAATGCCGAAACTCATCTTCCCTAACGCATTGGTTTTCTGATTGCGATGAACTCTGCGATCCAAATCCGTCTGGGCGAGGGCTTCCATGCCATGCTTCTCATAAAGGTCCAGCAGGTGAGCGGTCTCCACCCCGTAGCCAATGGGAAAGGGGATACATTCCAAAACTTCTCTTTTCGCTGCATACTCGCCCGAAAGGGGCTGAATGATATTGGTTAGCTCAGGGTAGAATAATGAGAAAAGTGGGCGAACGAGGATTTCCGTTACCCGACCTCCGCCGCTGGGACGCAGGCCGGATGAAAAGTTGAGTGGCCGATCGTAAAAAGCTTTTACGTACTTGATCTCATCGCGTTTGATGAGAGGTGCCACCAAACCGTAGACGAAACGCGGATGGATGTTTGATATGTCCGCGTCGACATAGCATATGAGGTCACCCTTGAGTTGGAAGATGGCCTTCCAGAGGTTTTCGCCCTTTCCTCTCTTATGCCCGACCTCGGGCAGTATGTCGGATGCAAGGTAAACCTCGGCTCCGTATGAAGAGGCTATTTCAAGTGTGCGGTCTTCCGAGCCGGAATCAATGACTGCGAACTCGTCTACCAGCTTGTAGCGGTCCATCAGTTCGGACCTCAGTATCAAGACTTCCTTTCCAATTGTCTTTTCCTCGTTCAGCGTCGGGATGCAAAGCGATATTTTTAAGCCCTTGCGTTCCTTTTCCTCCACGAGCTTAAGGATGTCCCAGAACTCTCCGTGGTGGAAGGTGTTGCGATCAAGCCAAGTTTTGCCTTCTTCCGTCATCCTTCGTCGCATAAGCCGTCGTCGATGGCCTTTAGCAGGCTAATTAGTTGGGCAATCCCGGGAGAAAGTGGTTCTAGGAGGATGGTCTCGTTCTCGTCGCCAAGGCTTTCAGCGATGGTGAGACCCAAGGTGACGCCGGGATGGCCCGTTTGGATGAGGGCGTTCAGGTCACCCGTACTGGGATCAACCTTTGGGTTAATGTCCAAAGAATCCATAATGGCTCTCGTAGTCCTGACCAGTGGATGCCCAAATGGAATTCCTGAGTTTGGTCGACGAGTGATTACCTCGAGCTTCGCATTCACGCCTGTTTCCGTAGAAAACTCCTCAACAAGTCCCCGAACTGTCTCCTCAAGAGACGTCACTACTGCATCTGCCTCGCTAGTGATCTCAAAACGGAGAAGTCCGCGCAAAGGGACCGCATTGAAGGTGGAACCGGACCTAAGAGAACCTAGAACCATCTTGGTCTTGGGTTCGCGAGGGATGGCAATTTCCATAATTCGGGTCACGATCCGGGTAAGGTGCCCGATGGCTCCGGAGGCGCCGAATCCACCCCAGTCATAGTCGGATGGTATGTGAAGTCTGATTTCGCCTCGGATGGTCCCGAGCCCGGAATGACTCAATCTTCCTTGCATCGCTCCCTCCACACAGATGCCTGCCCGAAGTGGTCGACTAATGGTTTCCAGCAAGCTGGTCGAACCCTCAAGATTTCCGCGGCCCAGACTCCTGACGTTCGAGACTAGCAACAAGTCATCCTTGAACTCTAGCCCAAGAGTCTTAAGTATGTTAGGAAGGGATGCGACGGTGGCCAAACCGATTGCGTTGTCGGCGATTCCCGGCCCAGTAATCGTATTCGGGCCGACCCTCATGACGTGCCTCACTTGCATGTCGAAAACGGTGTCCGCATGAGCCATCAACAAGATGACGTTTGCACCTTCCGAACCAGGTAGAAAGGCTGATGCATTTCCACAGTTGTCTATTTCTGCCCCTTGGAGACCATTTTCTCGAAATCGATCGAGAACGAACCGTACGCGTTCCTCTTCGCCGAAGGTTGGCGAAGGGATTTCAGCAAGGAGTACGGCTGAGGAAAGGATTTGTTCGCGGATATCTCGAAGGATCTCGATCATACTAGGTAGCTCGGCAAGCAATGGGGCGACTTCATCACCGCCTAGGTCTCGTTTCGGTATCATTTTGATTTGCATCTAGGTAAATCGCGCCGAGCTGGCCACGACAAAGTTTGAGATCTGGCTTTGTTGTTGAAAAATGCAGGGGGTTCAGCCATCCGTGAACATCCGTTTCATAATCTGCACCACACTTATTTCGCATGTCAAAGAACGTCGGGTTTGTTTCTACCCGTTTCGCGGGACAGGATGGCGTCTCACTTGAGAGCGGCAAGTGGGCCGAGGTCTTGTGGGAGGATCGCCACGTCAGCTTTTGGTATAGTGGCAAGAGTGATCGATCATCAGACATCAGTCATGTGGTTCCCGAAGCGTACTTCGGGTTTTCAGAGAACGAGTGGATAAACGA
>CAZWTI010000412.1:0-4582 GCA_964637065.1 uncultured Puniceicoccaceae bacterium | reverse complement strand
TGATGGTGGCGGAGAGGTTCTCAGGAGCGTTCAATTGATTGCCGGGGACTTCAAACTGAGTTACAAAGGGAAGTGAAACTAAATCTTTTTCGTTGCCTTGAGCGGGACCGTGAAAGAATTGCAGCCAATAAGTTTTTTCGCTGGGGAGGGGAATGGCTTCGAGGGAAGTTTTACGTGTTATGATTTGATGGGCGAGAAACTGCATTTCAATGTCCTCGAAAATCTCAACCGAGTATTCTATGGGGCCTGCAGCCTTTGCTGCGGGCCACTCGATATTCACTGAACCGAAGTGTGGGGTGATTATTATTCCGCCGGGTTCTCCGGTCGTGTTGGAAAATGTTGAAAAGGCAATGATGTGATACTTGCTAGGGAGCCATCGCTCGTCTCCTTCCGGTGGCGTGGCGGAAAGGCGAAGGAAATGCGAAACGCCTGGAGTAAGTTTTGAGAAACTGGCATTGTAATCGCCAATATATTCTCTGGAGGATAAGATTTCCTCAAAAGTAGCCTTGTTGGAGAGTTCGAGTTTAAAGACAGGGCCTGGAAGTTGCCCTTTAATCCAGTTGTCGGGATCTCCCCAAGTGACGTTCAGGTAGGTTTGATTCAGTTCGTGAATTTCGGCATACGGCATGAACAATGGGCCACCAGTGCCATGAAGGTTTACGGTTGGTGACACATTGTCGGATGGGGTGTTTTTACCTGAGGCGCCTTTTCCTGTAGAGTTAGCGGACGCGTCCTCTGGATCGGATGAACAGGCGCCTAGTAGCCCAAACAGAATCAAAGGAATCAGCAAAGTGGGCGTCTTCATCCCGCGATTGGTAGCCTTGATCGGGGTTTTGTCCAGAATCTTCGTCCTTGATGCGCATGCTGCAATCAAGCTCTTTCTCCCTTGCCTTTGCTTGGTCTGGCCTTTGTAGGTGTGTCCCATGAAATCTCCCTCTGACGAATCATCTTCTACCGAAACGCAAATTTTTCATGGACGGCGAGAAATGCTAAAGGGTGCGGGCATGGGTCTCATGACTGGCGGATTGTTTGCTGCGGGTGATGGCCAGGCGGCTGCCCCTCGAGATGTCAAAAGACGCAGACCCAAGACGATTGGAGTCCGCAAGGGTCGAATCAACCAGTCAGTTGTTTCATGGTGTTTTTCCAAGTACTGGAGCACCGAGGAGATGTGTGGAGTGACCAATAAACTGGGCTGCAAAAGCATCGAGCTTATTTACCACGAGCATTGGCCCGTACTGAAGAAGCACGGGCTGACCTGTGCGATTTCGCCTATTCCTGTCGAGGGGCCCCCATTTATCAAGGGTTTCAACAATCCCAAGTATCACGAAATGGTCATCGAGGCTACCCGTAAGGCAATCGACGCCTCTGCAGATTTCGGTTGTCCAAGCGTCATTTCATTTACCGGATATGCGGAGGACGTTTCCGCCGTTGATGGAGTCAGGAATTGTGTCAAGGGTTACAAGAAAATCATAGGTCACGCCGAGAAGAAGGGCGTCAATATTTGCCTCGAGATGTTGAATACCCGCGACGATTCCGACCCCAACAAGGGTCACCCGGGATATCAAGGCGACCACGTCGATTACTGCATGGACATCATTAAGAAGGTGGGATCACCCCGAATGAAACTGCTCTTTGACATCTACCACGTACAGATCATGGATGGAGACGTAATACGGCGTATCCACGAGTGTGGAGATTACATCGGACACGTCCATACCGCGGGCAATCCCGGAAGAGGGGAACTGGACGACAAGCAGGAAATTAACTATCCTCCGATCATGAAGGCCTTGCTCGACGTCAAGTACAAGGGGTTCGTTGGTCAGGAGTTCATCCCCACTGGGGACCCCCTAAAAGGCCTGATCGAGGCTGTGGTTCTTTGCGACGTATAGGAATTGCTCCTTTGGATTGCTTCGACCAAGTCTTTAAAATAAGGTCACTCCCGAGGGTTTCGGGAAATGGTTGGAATGCGGTTCATTGATCTTTTTTGCGGCATCGGCGGTTTTCGCTGGGCCTTGGAGGCACTCGGTCATGAGTGTGTGTTCTCCTGCGACAAAGATCCCCATGCCCAAGAAACCTATGCCATGAATTTTGGGGAATCCCCGCATGGAGACGTCATGTCTATGGATGGTTCGGATTTGCCGGAGCACGATGTCTTGTGCGGTGGTTTCCCATGCCAGCCGTTCAGCATTTCGGGCAACCAGCAAGGTTTCGAGGATGCTCGAGGCACCCTCCTTTACCATGTTCTTCGCATCGCTGAATTTCATCAGCCCAAGGTTCTTTTTCTTGAGAACGTCAAAAACTTTCATGGTCATGATGGAGGCCGGACACTCGCTTCGACCGTCGAGATGCTTGGGAACGTCGGCTATCATTGTCATCATGCCGTGCTTAATGCTTCTCGCTACGGTGTTCCCCAAAAACGAGAGCGAATCTACTTTGTCTGCTTCCGCAAGAATCTTGAGCTTCCCGAGTTTTCCTTTCCCGACCCGACTGACGAGGACATTGCCCTCGAGGACGTTCTGCTGTCTTCGGATATCCCCGAACTCGACTCTCTCGTGATCCGTCGATCCGACACCGTCATCTCCGCCGAATTGCCATCATCCCGCGAACTGAGGCCAATTCGTGTTGGGACTGTCGGCAAGGGTGGTCAAGGCGAGCGCATTTACAGCGTTAAGGGGCATGCCGTAACACTTTCAGCGTTCGGAGGTGGTGTGGGAGCCAAGACTGGAATGTATCTTGTGGACGGCAAGCCACGTCGTCTTCACCCAGAAGAATGTCGGCGAGCAATGACATTTCCTGAAGACTTCAAGCTCCACCCGAAGCGTAACGTTTGTTACAAGCAGTTCGGAAACTCTGTTGCGGTCAAGGTGGTCCGCCTTATCTTTGAACAAGTCCAGCGTTCTTTAAGTGGGAAAGATCGTCTCGCGGCTTGATATGGACTTGTGGTTGAATTTTTTGCCTTTCGTTTACTCGCCAAAATCTATTCGATTGTGGACCGAGCATGAGTAGCATGTCTGATTTTGATGCCCCGACCAAACCTGCATGGGTAGGCGCCATGGTTCCCGTCCTCATGGTTTTGGGGGCTGCGGGGCTTTTTTGGTTTTTGACCAGTGGCGAGGATGATAACGGCAATGGGTTTGGACCTCGGCCTTCTCGACCCTTGAAGGGCAAACTTGTGGAGGGCCAAACCTATTACCTTTTTGCCTCCGAGATTGAGCTTTATCCCAAAAACATCGAAAACAAGAACTGGGACTTGAGAGATGACGGCCCAGACATTATTTACCGCCTGCTTTGGCAGGGCAACGAGGTCTTTGAGAGCAAGGTTAGGCCGGATTCTCTTATCGCCGATTGGTCGGGTCTGGAGGTCGAGCTTGAATGGTCCGATCTACTTGGCAAGAACCTTTCGGCCGATGAAGTCATTAAGGGAGCCCGAGTGCGGTCTGATTCCAAGGGAAGTGTGCTAATCGAGGTGGAGGATAAGGACGTGGCCGACAATGACGAAGCCGGCAGCGTGGAGATTTTTTTCAAAAGCTTGCTCGTGGGCGTGAACGAGTTCGACTTTCCCAAGACCCCCGAGTCTGCCATACGGCGCATTACCTTGCGGGCCTTGCCCGTGGACTCCAGCCTTCAGGACTTGGTCAACATCATGCGGTAGCCTCTTGGCTAACCATCTTCTGGAGTGAATCTTACCCGCTTGGGCGTCTTGGCATGTTGCATCCTGCTGGGGCTTGGCCTTACTGCTCCGACTCTAAGAATTGTTCCCGGCGCCGGAGATTTTACTTGGTTGGTGGAAATTTTTTCTCCGGAAGACCTTGCTGCGTCTACCTATTCCATTCTTGGCGTAATCCAAAAGTTGTTCCTGAGTGGCGATTGGTTCCTCGGCGGCATCCTCGGGCTCTTTTCGGTTGCCTTTCCCGTGGGCAAGCTCGGTCTCTATTGGGTTGCGGCTGGTTACGGACCCGATCTTGGGAAGGCTTCGGGGTTGCTCAAATGGACTCATCGCATGGGCAAGTTCTCCATGGCCGAAGTCTTCGCCTTGGCCCTCGTGGTTGTAGTGGTGAAGAGCCTGCCGGGTGGGTCCACGGCGGAAGTACGATGGGGAGCCTATGTCTTCGTGGCTTCGGTCCTTGGTGCGATCCTTGTCTCGTTCGGGTTGGATTCATCAAGAAGCGTGGAAACCGAAGGAGCATCACCATTACAAAATTCTTAGTTACTTATAATAGGCGCCCAAACCATTTCCCGGTACTTTAGGTTTGTGCCGGTTAAATTCCTTGATTCATTTCCCTTGACGCTCACGCTCAATTCATGGGAACAAAACGACGAACTTTTTCTTCAATCTCTTTGCTTTTTCAACGATGTTCGAATGGTGGGACAATCTAGGTGGCCAAAGTGCCCATCCTGGAGCACTCAAGATTTTCTATGCCATAGCGATTGTATCGGGAGTTATTCTTGCCATCCAGATGGTACTGACTCTCATCGGGGCCGATACGGATTTCGATGCCGATGGCATGGAAGCGGGCGAGACCGGAGACACGGGCTTGTTTTCCATCCGTACCGTTGGGGCCTTCTTCACGGGCTTTGGGTG
>CAZWTI010000411.1:0-2802 GCA_964637065.1 uncultured Puniceicoccaceae bacterium | reverse complement strand
GTGAGTGTGGTGTCTTCCTTGTACCAAGCCGTCCAGGAGGAGCGCCAGCCATCGGCCGGGAGCTGTCCGTCAAGCAAGCGCTGGGCGGGGTAGGTGTTTGCGTCCTGATTCGGCAGCGGATCGGCGAGGAGCGTTATGCCGCTGGACATCTTGACGAGACCCACGGCCGCCTCGCCTACCTCGACCGAGTAATCCCAATTGGATGGATTCTCTCCCCCGTCGTTCGCACCCCAATAGACTTTGACGTTGGCTGCCCTCTTGACGTGCAAGGGGACTTCGGACTTGAAGGGGTGGGCTCCAGGAAGGCGGTTTTGCACTCCCCACTTGTGAGCGAGATAGGCCTCGACGTTCATGATTTCCTCGTCGGACAGAGCCTCGGAGTAAATGAGGAGTTCAGCCAAGTCGCCATTCCAACAGCGGTTTGCGAGGTTTCTGTCGTTTGAGAAGTTGCTGGTTTCGACAGGACCTATTGATCGTACGGCGACCACGTTCATGTCCCCCGTTGAGAAGTCGGTGATCAGGCCGTCGCGGTTGTTGCCGTTTACGCGAAGCAATCCGTTGTAGAGATCGGGATGAGCGTTGGCGATGGACCAGACGCGCCCGCTTGTGGTATGGAAGTGGTACGAGGTGGAATCCCCGAGGAGATGGACGTTGGGATTGTCGACTGCCCGGAACAACGCCAGGAATACTGTTCGAGTATCAGAAATGCGGTTAAAGGAGACAAAGTCGTCGACACCATCGAAACGAAGAGCTGCTCGACCATTGTAAACGCCGGGAAGATAAAGTGGTTGTTTGGTTGAGGTGGGTTGGGTTGCGTTGTTTTCCTGACCTGACTTGTCCGCCCAATTGTCAATGGCCGTATTCGCCGCGATGGCGTCGTCTTGGCTGTTCCCATCGACGTCGGAAGCATCCAGCCAAAGCTTTAGCCCGGAAAAGGCCAAGGGGGTGAAGGGGCCGAGCACGATGCCCGTTCCATGATCGGCAAGACGCCCACTTATAGTGGCGGAATCGTTTGTGACGTTGCTTGGTCGACGGTTGACGATTGTGGGAATCGTACTCTTGGGCGAAGTGAAGACGTGGGTGGATCCGGTTACTGTTGATGCCCCAAACGTTGGCTGCTCGTCTTTCCAAGGATGGCTGCCGGGAAGTGAAAGACCCCATTTGTGCGCAAAATACCCTTCCATTTTTAGGCGATCGTCGTCATTGAGCATCCCGTGGAACATCAGGAACTCGGCGACTTGGCACTTGGAGGATTCCCGCGTTGCGGTGTTCATGGCCCCAAAGGAAAGTCTCTGGGGCATAAACAAGACGTTGTGTGAGTTTGTCTTCAACCCGTATCTGTAAGTGCCTTCCCCTCCGTCCATCCATACGTTTACGGCCGGATCGGTCGCTTGGTTCCTTCCTTGATGTCGTGCTTCGAAGAGGTGGAAGTTGGTATCAGTGGTTGTGCCAACGTCTATCCAACCGTCAAAGTAGAATCGCCGTACCCTATTTCCATGGTGGCCAAACAACCAATTGCCTCCTGAAGAGGTAATTACGCGCTCGTTGTCGCCGCCGGTATAGCGGGAAACGCCAAAGGCAGTATAGCCATCGGCGCGCCAATCGACGGCATTGCTGGCCCGGAAGTCGTATTGGGTCCATAGCCGATCGTTTCCATCGAAGTCGACTACTTGCTTGTTGCCGAAACCATCCAGTTTCGTAAGGGGGTCACCGTCCTTGTTGGGCATGTGCCTGCCAAACGAGGATTTGTCCGACCAGGTGCTCACCAGGCTGTTTTCAGCCATTCCATCCGGATTGCCGTCCGCATCCAGGTCGGTGGCGTCCAGCCAAATTCCAATGGTGCCGGGGAGATCACTAGGTAAAGGGTTGACGCGAGCAAAGGTACTGACTCCGGTCCAAACCTCGCCGGCTGAGTTTCGCGCCATGAGCCGAAGGAAATAAGACATCCCGGGGGTCAAGTCGCCAAAGGTTGCCGTGGCTACGCCCAAGCCCTTGGAACCCTCCTCAAGGCGCCGATCCCATCCATAAAGGTCCTTACCCCTGTCGGAAAGATCGGCGACGAGAAAAACTTCGGGGTCTTCTCCACCCGGAGAGATTATCTCATATTCGACCTTGGTATTTGTAGACGAGACCGAGGTGACGTTTCGTATGGTGATTTGCGGCGATACGGCCCGTACGGTGAATTTATGTATCTCGGAGGGATTTTGTCCGTTGGCATATAGAGCGGTCACGGTTGCATCATAGATGCCGGCTCGTGACGGGATGCCTGAAATGACGCCATTTGATGAGTTTAGAATCAGACCTCCGGGTAGGCCGGTGGCGGTATAGGCAATTGGGTCGGTGGTGGCATCCACGTCGTGGTTGAAGTAAGTATCCGCATCTAGGGTGAATTCCAGGGCGGTCGTTATGGTGTTTGGACCGACTACGTTGCCATAAGCCGGGAAGGCTTGCGCCGGTTTCTGGTTGTCGTAGTCGGCTTTTGCCCAAGCGGGGGAACGCGTCTTGGCGGCGAGTCGGATCTCGTCAAAGGCTGATTCGACCAAGCCTTGTCCTATTATCCAGTCCTGCGGCGTAATGGCGGCCTCTGTCGATCCCGGGGCAAAGGCAGTTTGTGTCGTGAGGTTTCCGTCCAGATAGATGCTCATCAAACCGTTGCCCATATCGACCACTCCCGTAAGGTGGCGCCATTGCCTGTTCTGTACGGGAGCGGAGGAAATACTTTTTACGGAAAAGGTATCAAGGGCATGTTCGAGATATGGCTTTGCCTGGGCGGCGAATTTGAAGCCTTTGCCCGGACCGTGT